>NZ_JBIPPD010000341.1:0-6806 GCF_044368625.1 Flavobacterium sp.
TGATTGTGAGTCAGCCAGCGTGGGTCTACAGCGCCTCTAGAATTTAAAGCCATGAGTTATCGGGCTTCGTAGTAAACGAGACAATTGCAATCTCCTCGTACGAGTCCTCTGCTTCGTCCTTGTCTGCCTCGGCCTTAAGCTCAGCTGCCTGTGCACGAAGCTCGGCCCCTAGCTTAGCGCCGTCAGTGGTGTAGTCGGCGGTGCGAATAACCTTGTTGATTAGGGCTTCGCTGGTAGCCAGCACAAGCTTGGCCTGAGCCGCTGCTCGCTTTACGTTGTTGCTGTAAAGGGTCAGGAATGCCTGAATCTGTGAGTCGTTAAACAGGTAAGCCGCAGCTGCAGTTGGGTCCGCTAGGTTGTCTAGCTGCTCAACGTCTGGGATAAGTAGGCGGACCTGCCCGATTGCGGTCGAGTAGTCTGGAGGAGTTACGTCTGGGGTCGTAGGCATGGTTCTATTGTATCCTACTGGGTTTCAGTTTCCAAGTCAAATACTACTGGCTCCCAGTCTCCAGCCTCTTCATTCCAGGAGTACATTAGCTCACCCTCAGGATAAGCAACTGGGGCATTCCAGAGGCATGTCTCTTCATCTAGAATCCAAGATGCAAATGGTTTTGGCGGAATGAAGGCATCTCTGTCTTCGTCATACGTGAAGCCAATGCCTGCATAGTTCTTGCGAATGTTTCCGTTATAAGAAGTGCGAACGCAACGCTGACCGCGGAACTCACCATACCAAGTCTCAGGGTCTTTATCGTCAATAAGTTCAGTTTCCTCAGCTCCAACAATAACCTCAGTGACAATGTTGTCGTCGTCTAGAAATGCGTAGTGTGCCATTATGCCCCCAGTGCTGCAATCTCAGCCTCGGTCAAACCGAGTGCTGCAAGCTTTGCCTGAGCCGACGCTTTTGCTTCTGCCTTGGCCAGTTCCCCTGCCTCACGCTCTTCTCTCTCAACTTCGGCCTGAGCAATTAGCGCCTCACGCTCTGCCACTTCCTCAGGGGTTAATGGCACAGTGATTTGCTCTCCAGTTGCGCAATCAACAATCAGCTTAGTTAGTATTTCGTCCATGTTTATTCTTTCTTGTAAGGTATTTACGAGACTACTGTGGTGCTATCATTTCCGGCACTTATGCCATAAAGTGTAGCAGATGAATTTTGTAGGAAGTTTGAAGAATCAGTAGCAGTTAAAGTTATAGTACTTATAGCTCCATTTGTTGAAGGATTCCATAAGCCCGCCTGAAGCATCATGTAGGTTGAGGACCCATTGTTTTCATTAGTAACTTCTTGATTGAAGCTTTTTGGCCTGCTACTCCTGTAATTTGCAAAATAATAAGAAGTGTTTGAGAAAGTATTTGCTGTTGAATTTGCCGCTGGAACGTCGTGCATAAATCCATTGCCACCCAAGCTTCCGGTTGAGGCGCTTGTTCCATCCCCGTATAAATACCGAGTGGAGATGTCGGTGCTTACGCCGTTAATTGACAAGTTAACCCCACGAAAAGTTCCTGCGTAACTGTGCCTTAAACTAAAAACTAAAAGCAAATCAGTGTATGTCTGTGGAATTGAGCTAAAGGTTATGCTCGTCTGAGCAGATGTTAACTCAACATGTTTTATTCTCTGCATTGTCATGCTCTTACTCCGTAAAGGCTAAACGTCGAACCGGCCTGGTATGTCTGTCCCAAAACATCAAAGATGGTTATCGAACTTATTGCAGAATTGCTTGCCCATCTAATTGAAGAAGCTTGAGCATCAGTATTTGCCGAGCCGAATCTGGCTAAAGCAATCTTGTGTTTATCAGTGGCAGTATAGTCCATAATCTGCACCGTTCCAATATTAGAAAAAGCATTTGAGGGGCCAGTTGCTGCGCCAAATAATCTTGCGCTAGTCTGACTCGACTCTGAGCTACTACCAGTGCTTGAGCCATTAGCAACCATCCATACGCTAAAGTAACTTGAACCAGTGTCACCATTTAGCCTTAGGCGAGAAGCTGAGCCAGTTCCGCTGTTTTGAAAATTAGCAACAATAACTAAATCGCGGAAGCTTTGAGGAATATTGGAGAAAACTATTTCCCCGTCACTGCCTGTAAGCGTAATAGTCGCCAGTGCTATATAAGTAGGAGTTCCCATTAGCTTGCCTTAATTCCATAGAGTGAGAAGCGAGAGCCAGTCAAGAAGTTAGAGCCCACATCTTGGTCAAGAAGGATAGAGGTCAGGGCCGCTGTGTTTCTCCAGCTTCCAGAACCAAGCTCAACAATGTCGGTCGCATAACCACCAAGACTTCTGGTTGTTTTGTGCTTGTTAGTTTCAAAAGCGTCAAGAATATCAATTACAACTGCACCAAAGTTTCCATTGTTACCACCAATAGCCCTGGATACAATCTTGGTCTCATTAGCTCCGGCTCCCGAAGATACCGAACCGCTAGAGCCTCGCAGGTGGTGGAATGAATAGTTAGCTCCACCGTCCCCATTGAATCGCATTATAACATTGTCGTTTGTAGCATCTCGGTCAGTCTTGCCAACTATTCTCAATTGCAAGTGCTGATACTCGCTACCGTAGGTTGCATTCAGGTTGCTAAAAGTAACTGAAGCTTGTGACCCACCTAGAGTTACAGTTTCCAACAACTCATAAGCGTATGGGCTAGTCTGAATTGGGGTAAACATTACATTACCGGTTCCAGCTGTAAATGACGTAATGTTGAATCCATTAACATTTACAGTAGAGTGAGTCAGGCCTGAGCCGACCTCTAGCTGGTAGGTGTCAGAGTATCTCACAATAACAATACCCGAACCTCCAGCAGCGGCATCTGAGAAGTTTTGATAGCTACCGCCACCACCACCACCGGAACCAGTGTTTACTGTTCCTGCTGTTGCTGGTCTTTCTGGACCAGAATACGGCTGGCCCATGCTAGCACCATTACCGCCGCCGCCCGAACCTCCATCGCCACCCACGGATGGAGAGCCAGCTCCACCACCGCCACCGGCACGAGTCACAGATGTTCCAGTAATTGTAGAAGCTACACCGCTACCTCCGGTACGTCCGCCAGAGTCAAAGCTGCCATCGGCACCTTGACCGCCAGCGCCACCACCACCTGCTGTTCTCCAAGTGAATGGGTAGTTACTTCCGCCAGCGCCAGACTGGTTTCCACCACGATAGCCCTGCCCATTTGTTCCAGAGCCACCAGTGCTTCCACCGCCGCCACCACCAGAGCCACCGGATAATCCAAGGACTGAACCGCTTCCACCTCCACCTCCACCAAGCGCAGTGATTGAGTCAAAGGCGGAACTAGAGCCATTAGCGCCAGCATTATCCTGTGTGCCACCGCTTCCGCCAGCGCCCACGGTAACCGTTAATGATTTATATGTTGAAGAAGTTAATGCAGCCTCAGCAGATGCGCCTCCACCGGAAGTTCCAAAAGAAGTGCGGTATCCACCAGCACCACCTCCACCACCTTGGCCTCGGCCACCACCACCACCGCCGCCACCAATAACTAAGTAGTCTAGGTTAAAAGCAACCGGGGTCCTTGATACTGCACTAGCCGCGCGGTACCATTGCGGATTTTTTAATGAAGCAGTTGAAAGTTTTTGAATAGCCATAATTCACACCTATATCGCATATCTTACGATAACTATACCAGAGCCTCCTGAGAAGCCAAAGCCACCTCCGCCACCACCGCCAGTATTTGTCATTCCGTTAGCACCTTCTCCAGTGCCAATTGTTCCACCGCCACCATTTCCACCACGCTGAGTAGTGTCTCCCTGGCCCTGGCCCTGTCCTCCACCTGCATACCAAAAGCTTCCAGAAACGTTATGACCAGTTCCAGTTGCTAGGCCCCAAGCCGAATATGATGAGGAGCCGTTACCGCCAGAACCTCCGCGGATAGTTCCATCGTTGTAAAGCGAACCACCAGCCTGAGTAGCGCCACCTCCGCCACCACCTCCATAAGCAGAGCTGCCAATGCCACCGCCAGCATTACCCTGTCCGGCTGTTCCAGCGCCAGCGCTAGATGCGTATCCAGCACCTCCACCTGAACCACCAGTAATAGCTCCAGGTCCGCCAGTTGAAGCGCCACCAGAGCCGCCTAATGCAGATGGTAAATTACCAAAGGTAGAATTTCCGCCACTTGCACCATATCCAGCGCCGTATCCGCTACCCCTTACGCCAGCGCCACCGGCCCCTACGGTAACTGTATAAAAAGTTGCAGCCAGAGATACGTTAGTGTAGCCAAGCAATCCGCCCGCTCCACCGCCACCGCCATACCACTGTCCAGCTGCGCCGCCTCCGGCAACAACTAGAACATCTGCAGTAAGGCTTACTGGAGTTGTGAAAGTTCCTGAAGACGTAAAGGTGTGGTAGCGGTATCCGCCGCTGGTTACTATGGTCCCGCCGGTCGGCATTGGACCGTCGTTTCCAGCAAGAAAAGATGAGTATTTACTAAAGTTTAAAATAGTAGAGCGAATAAGGCTTTTGGCTGCCATTTACGCCCCCTTAAGCTATTTCAGAACCGAAGATGTTGAAGCTTAGGTTGGCAGTAGAAGCGTAAACCGTTACAACATCTGCAGCGTCCATTGTGATACCAAGCGTTAGAGTGGTAGAGTCCCCACCGCCAACAGCCACATCGTATGCTAGATAGTGCTGGTTTGCTAGGGTTGCCCCATCTGGACGAATTGCAATTCTGTAAGTTGCAGTGGTAGATGCTCGGTTTGCAACTACGATTGTAGACACAACAGTTGAGGTGCTGGTTGGCACAGTGTAAATGTTAGTGGCAGTAGTTGCGCTTGGTGCACTTTGTGCAAGCACCTTGTAAGTTGTCGCCATGCGTTATCCTTCTTTAAGTCTTTATCTATTCTATCAGGCACCCATGAGCAGGAAGCTGGAGATAGTTTCTCCAGTAGCTGCAGCTGCCCCGTTTACCCACTTGCCAGTCGACGAGTTGTAAACAAGCGTCTGGCCCTCAGCCACGTCAGTAATAACAAAGCCAGTCAAGTCGCCCATCGCGTGAGTGTGGCTTGCATCCGCCTTGCCAGACAGGTTCTCTGGCAGGTTAATAATCTCGCTAATCGCGTGGGTGTGGCTTGAGGCGGCTAGGCCAGCCTCGGCAGCAGTCTGGTTAATCCACATGCTAGTTGCTGAGTTGTACGCGAGAACCTCATTGTCAGCAGGAGTGCCGTCGATGTTTACATCGTGCAGCTCGTTTAGCTCATAGCCGTTCTGCACCTTAACAAGGATGGTTCCGTTGTTTGTGTTCGCACGAGTCACAACACCAAGGTAAACGCTGTGTGCTGGCTTTGCCGGAGGAGCGCCAAATACGAAGCCACCAGCAGTAGAAGATAGCCACACAGACTGGCCCGCGGTAGCTGCAGCTGTGTTTAGATTGGTAATCAATCCAGACTCAATGACGTAACCCTGTGCACCGTTTGCTATGTCTGCAGTTACAATTCCAAGGGTCTTGGATGAAGTAGCCTCAGTGTCAGCATCCGCAAGTGCAATAGTCGGGTTGTCTCCGTTAGCTCCATTAATGTAAACTACCGAACCCTTGGCAATGGTTGAGCCAGTTGCGTTTTGGACTTTGGTGCGGATAGAGGCTGTAGTAGTGTACTGCAAATCCGCCCAAGCAGAAGTTCCGTTACCGTACTTTACTAGCCCGCTGTCAGTCTCAAGGCCAGCCTCACCAGCTGCCAGGGTCGGGTTAGTAGTTGCCCAGTTAGCAGCAGTATCGCGTCTAAACTTAATTACAGTTTGTGCTGGCATTATTTAATCCTTAAGGTCTTAGATAATTTTATCATGCAGTACCGCCGTCGATTACGAGAGCATCGTAGTCGAGGCCGATAGTGTTAGAGGAATAGGTAATTGGAGATGAAGCAGATAGGTCTCCAAGGTCACCCTGTGGACCCTGCGGTCCTTCTGGGCCGACTGCTCCACGGTCTGCAACTGGAGTCCAAGATGCGTTGATAGAACCTGGAGTTGGAGGGTATCCTGGGTTAAGCGGGTTACCTGTGCGGTAGTAGAAGCCACCTTCATAGGTTACTGCGTCTTTTAGGCTGTAGCTAACGCCATTGTCATAGGCACCAATAAACGTCCAAGGCTCTGGCCCCTGCTCTCCCTGTGGTCCAGTATCTCCCTGTGGTCCTTGCTCACCCTGAGCACCAGTGGCACCAGTAGCACCAGTGGCACCTTGGAGGGCTAGTGGGTACCAATAGGTCGAGGCGTTAGTTGGCTCCTCGCCAACAGGCGGGTTGCCAGATGCAAACCAAGAAGCACCTTCCCAGAAGACTGCATCGTTGTTGACGTAGTCAACTGCGTCATCCCACTCGCCCTGCCACTCAATACCAGTGGCACCAGTAGGACCGATTGGACCGGTGTCTCCGGTATCGCCCTTGTCACCCTTGTCGCCCTTATCACCGCGTGGGATAGTGAAGTTAAAGATTGCAGCACCTGAGGTGCCAGCGTTGGTTACGCTTGCGCTAGAACCAGCGCTACCAGTAGTTACAGTTCCAACCGAGATTGTAGCCGCAGCTCCGGTCGCTCCAGTCGCACCTGTTGCACCTGTAGGTCCAGTTGGGCCAACGGTGTAGTAAGTGCCATTAGCGCCTGGAACAGGGCTAACAGTAGTTAGGTCTACAGTTGTGGAAGAAGGAAGCTCAATTGAGAACGATGGGATTGGAACTGGGACATCATCCTGCGAGGTCAATCTGAACTCCACAGTCCAAGTCCAGTCAACTGGGTTCATGTCAGCGTCGTCGGTTGCTACCAGCTTGATACCGCGGGTGGTTCCGTAGCCGCACAGGTAGCCCTCTGAGTCAAGGGTTGCCTCGACT
>NZ_JBIPPD010000029.1:0-22396 GCF_044368625.1 Flavobacterium sp.
TATCACTACTGTTGCGTAATCAGAAAGATTTTTTGTTGTAATTGAAGCGAATAAATAGTTAAACTGCTTAACAGAATCGTCGATCAGTCGAGGGTGTTGAAGTAATTTTGAATAGTGAAGGACAGTAGTATTTGTCTATCGAATAGTGAGGGATGAAAGTGTATTTAAACCGTCAAGTTTAGATAAGTTGTTTTCATAGTCATTGTCAATTTCATTTTTCTGTGTTCGCCCATTGGTACGGCTTCATTTCAATTACTCTGCAAAGATAGCCCACACAAGTGCGAAACATCTTACGGAATTCAAATCAATGCTTATACAATTCGGTTTTTTAAATAGGCTACAATAAGTGGTATGCTCGTTTATTTTAAAAATGCAGTAAACAAATACCATTTAAGAATTTGAAGCAAATGTGATTTCGAAACTTTTATAAAAAATTCCGTAAAAAAAGAATTCATTTGAGAAAGTATCTTTATAAAAATAACAAAAGGGGAAAAACCTTTTTATAAAATTAAAAGCTATGAAATTTTTAAACGAACAACAAAAAGTAAATGGATTCAGTTCACCATTTGATGATCAAAACGAATTATTAAATGCATTATCGCATGAAGACCTCGAGAGCGAAGGCAGGGATGATGGAGAAAATTTGGATGAATCCGCTGTGGAAAAACGACAAGATTGGGGCGATATCGATCCCTCGGGTGGAGACGCACCTTTAAGTCCTGGAAGTGCCGTTTAAAAAACCACTTTTTTAAGTAAAGCTATCTTAGGGTAGCTTTTTTTATGAAAATTCTTTCTGTAAAAATGCTAATAGTCGAATTAAGGCTAAAAAAGGACTGCAACATTTTTATAGGCTTAGCAGTTTTACTTTATACAGTTTGTACAACTTCAAGAAGTACGCTCAGCACTTTTGTTGTAATACAACTTTATCAGCATCGTTTTTATTGGGATCTTCGGGTTTTTTCTTTTGGAATTCCAATTTGTAAAATAGCCATCCGAACCCCGCTATTAAATGCAATACTATGATGCTGAAAACAATGTAATTCATAACAGATAATTTGAATGTATTTTTAATTTTATTTTATGATGATTTCAAAGCTTTCTGACTTAGTGTAAAAGTAGGCCCCTTGAATTTTACATACGGTAACATTTGTCACAAATAGGAATAGATTAACGATACTTTTAAACCTCTATTTAGTATGGATTAGTAATAACTATCAATTTCACATAAGAAGGTCAGTAAAATTAAGTACTTCATAAAAATAGAAACAATTTTTTACATTATTCTTGTATGTATATTTGCTAAATTAGTATATTTATGCAAAATTTATATATATGGAAATTTTAGCATGTCCAAAATGTCAAGACAATCATATTGTCAAAAGCGGAGTCATCAAAGGCAGACAAAGGTATTTGTGTAAAAAATGCACCTATTTTTTCACCGTAAACAAGATCGGTAAAAAGATTGATAATTACTATGTAATCAAAGCTTTGCAACTGCATCTTGAAGGCCTTAGTTTTCGTGAAATAGAGCGCATTTTAGGGGTTTCGCACGTAACGGTAAGCAACTGGATTAAAGAGTTTAATATCAAAAAGCCTACACAAGCCGATTACCACCCTGCTTATAAGATTTTTAATCATTTAGAACTGGTGGAATACCTCAAAAATAAAGACCAACTCTCTGGTGCAGGTATGATAATTACAGAGTTGGGGGACAAATTTATGCTCATAAAATGGGAGCGTTTCAAAGATTAACTATACTAATTTACACTTGTATATATTAAAAAATTATTTTATCAATTCATTTGCGCAATTTGGTACCGTCGAAAGACAATTAACCATTAACCAAAACGTATTTATGAAACAAATTTATTTAATTGCTGCGGTACTGATTTTCTCAGTAAAAGCGTTTTCGCAAGGATCGCCCGATTATGGTGCGGGATTAAAAGTCAATCTCAAAGAAGATGGTTCTAAGTATTTAAGAATTTTAGCTTGGAACCAAATTTGGTTGCGTTCTGCTGAAATGAATCCTGGAACGATGATCAATGGAGAAGAAGCTTCAACGAGCACCGATATTGCAAACCGACGACTCCGACTTTTGATGTATGCTCAAATTTCACCTCGGTACATGATCCTAACTCATATCGGAATTAACAACCAAACCTTTACCAATGGTGGTGCAAATGGAACTGCTGGAACTGGTGGTTATGGTCAAGGTAAAAAACCACAATTGTTTTTTCATGATGCTTGGAACGAATACGCGTTAGTTTTGCCCAAAGCGGACAAAAAATTTAGTCTTTCAATAGGTGCTGGTTTGCATTATTATATGGGACTCTCTCGCGAAACAATGTCTTCCACTTTAAATTATTTGACAATTGACGCACCCATTTTCAATTGGCCATTAATTGAAAATTCAGATCAATTTGCCCGTCAAGGAGGTTTGTTTGCCAAAGGAAAATACGGAAAATTCGAATACCGATTGAGTTACAATAAACCATTTGCAACTAATCTAGCTCCAACAGATGTTGCAACTCCTGACTTAGCAGTCGCAGTAGATAATAGTGGCAATACCAAATGGTCGAAAGCGGGATATTTTGAATACCAATTTTTAGATGTTGAATCCAACTTGCTTCCTTACAAAGTAGGATCCTATTTAGGAACTAAAAAAATGTTCAATATTGGAGCTGGGTTTTACAATGCTCCAGATGCTACTCGAACTTCGGTAGCAGGAACAATTGGCAAACACGATATTACTTTACTTTCAGCAGATGTTTTTTTGGATATGCCTATTGGTAAACCAGAAAAGAAAATGGCTCTAACGGCATACAGTGTTTACTATGATTACAATTTTGGACCCAATTATCTGCGAAATATTGGTATTATGAATGTTGGAGCTGCTAATCCCGATTTTACAGGAAATAGAGCATTGGCTGGAGCTGGAAATGCACAAGCTACAATTGGTTCTGGGAATATTTGGTACACACAAGCGGGTGTTTTACTTCCCACGTCTCAGGAAAAACCCAAAGTTAGAGTACAACCTTTTGGTGCTTATACATACAAAAATTTTGATGCTTTGGATAAAGCAAGCGGCCAATTTGATTTGGGAGCCAATTTCTTTATAGATGGTCATCACGCCAAAATAACCACACAATATTCAACACGACCCGTTTATACTACTCCAAGTAACATCGACAGACATTTGGGTGAGTTTACGGTGCAACTTCAAATTTATTTATAAAATCTAAAAACAAATTTATATGAGTACAAAATCTACAAAAGGGATCTGGAAAGTAATTTCAGCTTCCTCAATGGGCACAATGATCGAATGGTATGACTTCTACATCTTTGGAAGTTTGGCTGTAGTATTGTCAACAAAATTTTTTCCGTCAGATAATCCTACTGCTGCGTTTTTATCCACTTTGGCAACATTTGCAGCGGGTTTTGTGGTAAGGCCATTTGGTGCCTTGTTTTTTGGTCGATTAGGAGACATTATCGGTCGAAAGTATACCTTTATGGTCACGTTAATGTTGATGGGTGGTGCTACCTTTGTCATGGGATGTATTCCTACTTATGAAACAATTGGTTTTACGGCACCTATCCTAATATTGATTTTACGTTTGTTACAAGGTCTAGCTCTTGGAGGTGAATACGGTGGTGCTGCAACTTATGTAGCAGAACATGCTCCAGCTGGTCAAAAAGGGTATTGGACTTCATGGATACAAACAACCGCAACTGTTGGTTTATTTGTATCATTAGTAGTGATTTTAGCTACAAAAGGATTGTTATCTAAAGAAGCCTTTGACGAATGGGGTTGGAGAGTACCGTTTTGGGTGTCTATAGTTATGGTGGGTATATCCTACTTGATTAGAAAAAATATGGATGAATCACCTGTTTTTGCCAAAGCAAAAGCAGAAGGAAAAACAAGTACCAATCCACTAAAAGAAAGCTTTGGTAACCGCTACAACTTAAAATTTGTTTTATTAGCACTTTTTGGAGCCACAATGGGACAAGGTGTTGTGTGGTATACGGGACAATTTTACGCAATGAGTTTTTTAAAAACAGTAATGTTTGTCGAGGCATCTCAAGTAGAAACATTGTTAGGTATAGCCTTAATATTAGGAACTCCATTTTTTGTTTTCTTTGGCTGGTTAAGTGACAAAATAGGAAGAAAATCAATTATGATGGCTGGTTTATTAATTGCAATCATCGCATATAGACCTATTTACAGAGCCATGTTTCAAACTACTGATTTAGCTTTGAAAACTGAAATCGTAGCACAAACTAAAACGGTTCCTTCTTTAAAAGAAATCAGCGAAACTAAAACTGACTCTATCTACACAACTTCTAAATCTTACACTGATGGTACCGTTGCTGAAGAACTAAAAACAATACATTTTGAAAACGGAAAGATAATGTTCGATGACAAAGGTGCTGAAAAGATTGAAACTAAAATTACTAAAACAATTAATGATGCAGATAAATGGATGCTTATATTTCTTGTGTTTCTTCAAGTGATTTTTGTTACTATGGTTTATGGTCCAATTGCAGCATTTTTAGTAGAAATGTTCCCTGTGAAAATTAGATATACCTCGATGTCCTTGCCTTATCATGTTGGAAATGGTATCTTTGGTGGATTACTTCCTGCCATTTCAACATTTTTAGTAACTACCTCAAAAGGCACTGGGCCTACGCCTGCTAACCCTGAGTATTATCTAGAGGGTTTATGGTATCCAATCATTATTGCCGGTATCTGCTTTGTTATTGGAATGATTTATATAAACAGAAAAAACAATACACTTCACGACTAAGACATAAAATTATGAATTCAATTAAAAAACTTTTAGGTATAGTATGGATACTACTAGCCTTGGCAGCAGCCTTTTACAGCATCGAAATGTTTGGATCTAAACTTACATCTGGCAAGCAGGATGATTTAGTATTTGGAATTATTATGTTCTTCATATTACTACCTCTTATTGTAACTGGATTGCTCACTTTTGGATGGTATGCCTTAAACGGCGAATACGACGAGAATAAATAATATTAATTTTAGATAAAGTTATGGCTCCTACAATTTTTGGGAGCTTTAACTTTTGTATTTGTTATGAAACAAAGACACCAACAGAAATTACTCATTCTTTCCCTTTTTTTGTTACTTTGCTTCAACATGCCTTTGTTGTTGCTCTTTGACAGTGTGACTTCAGTTGGAGGAATTCCGGTGATGTACGTCTATATTTTTTCGGTATGGATTTTTTCAATATTGGTTTCACTTTTGGTTATCAAAAGGTATTATGAGTAGCATTGTTTTATTAATAATCCTATCGGTCTATTTGGCAATTCTTTTTGGAATTGCTCATTGGGCAGAGAAAAGAGGAAATTCAAAATGGACAAACAATCCGTATGTCTACACGATGTCTTTGGCAGTGTATTGCAGCGCTTGGACCTATTACGGGAGTATTGGTGTTGCAGCAACTTCAGGGCTCAATTATTTACCAATTTATATTGGTCCCATCATTGTAATTCCTATTTGGATTATTGTGCTTCGCAAAATCATTCGAATTTCAAAAATAAATAAGATTTCCAGTATTGCCGATTTTATATCACTTCGTTACGGAAACAGTCGGCTTTTAGGGGCGTTAGTAACATTGGTTTGCATTTTTGGCATCTTACCGTACATTTCCTTACAACTCAAAGCCATTTCTGAAACCTTTCATTTGGTTACTCAAACTGATGAGGATTCCAATATTTTTAACGATACCACAACGTATGTAGCCATTGCTTTAGCTCTTTTTGCATCCTATTACGGCACACGTTATGTGGACGCATCTGAACAACGAAAGGGAATCGTAACCGCCGTTGCAGTAGAATCCATTTTAAAGTTATTCTTTTTTATCCTTCTTGGTCTCTATGTTACCTTCTTTGTATTTGATGGTTTTGACGATATTTATGCTCAAGCCAGTTTGCTGGAAAATTTTAAAGAAAAAAATTCCATAGGAGGAATTCCACAAGCCATTAATTGGTTTTTTCTTTGTGTGCTTTCACTTTTTGCCATTTTTCTTTTACCCCGACAATTCCAAATGGCGGTGGTAGAAAACAATCGCGAAAGCCATATCAAAACCGCTGTTTGGTTGTTTCCGCTGTATTTGCTGCTGTTCAATATTTTTGTGTATCCGGTGGCGTGGGGCGGTAACATTCTTTTTGATGGAAAAGCAGTTAATCCTGATACCTATTCGTTATTGATTCCACAGTTATATGATAATCAAATGGTAGTGATTTTGGTCTTTCTAGGCGGATTTTCAGCAGCAATATCCATGATCGTAGTTTCGTCGATAGGATTATCGACTATGTTGAGTAATAATCTCTTGATTCCGTATGGTTTTTTAGGTAGGTTGCAAAGTGATGTACAAGAAACCAATATCAAAAAAATTGTTCGCATCCGAAAAGTGGGAATATTTTCGCTCATTATTCTATCTTATATAATTTATCGCGTTTTTGTTTTAGATTATAATTTATTTTCGATTGGAATGGTATCTTTTGTAATCATCGCTCAATTAGCACCCGCATTTTTTGGAGCAATTTTATGGCGAAGAGGTTCGAAAAAAGGAGCTGTTACAGGAATCATTGTGGGATTTTTAATTTGTACCTATACTTTGTTGGTTCCGTATACCATCGGAATTACCAACTCGGATAACAGTTTTATTACAAATGGACTTTTTGGTATCGAACTTTTAAAACCATTTCAGTTATTTGGACTGGATTATTTGGAAGCTGTACCACAAGCTGTTTTTTGGAGTTTGTTGTTCAATACGATGGCTTACTTTGCTGTTTCAGTTAGTTTTAACGGAAATTACAGGGAACGAAATTATGCCGAAATGTATATCGATATTGAAAAATACGTTACCACTCACGAAAATGCATTTATATGGAAAGGAACAGCTTACACTTCGGATATTCAAAAAGTTTTGAATAAATTTTTAGGGGAAGAACGAACAAAAAGAGCCCTAAATTTATTCCGACAAAAGTATAACTTTTCCAAAACCGAAGAATTGGCAGATGCTCGATTGGTTAAATTTGCCGAAAATTTACTTACAGGTCACATCGGAACGGCATCAGCCAAAATTTTGATTTCCAGCGTTGTTAAAGAAGAAAAGATATCACTTCCCGAGGTTTTAAAAATTTTGGAGGAATCCAAAGAAAATATTCTAATCAATAAAAAGCTGACCGAAACCTCCAAAGAACTCAGCATAATTACTGCTCAACTCAAAAACGCAAACGAAGAATTGATTCTAAAAGACAAACAAAAAGATGAATTTTTAGATACCATTTCGCATGAATTGCGAACCCCGATTACTGCCATTCGAGCGGCAACTGAAATTTTGCACAACGATGAGGATATTCCACAAGAAATGAAAAAGCAATTTCTGGCCAATATCATTTCAGAATCCGACAGGCTGAATCGTTTGATTACTAAAATTTTGGATTTGGAAAAATTTGACTCGGGTTTGCAAAAAATTTATGTCACCAAAAACAATATTTACCATACTATTTCCGAAGTAGTAAAGCAGTTAAAGCAGCTTATTGAAAATAAAAATATTACGATTGACATAATTTCAGAAAAAAACATTGTAAAAGCATTTTATGACGAAGACCGCATCACGCAAGTGCTCAATAATTTAATTTCTAATGCCATTAAATTTTGTCCAAATCAAGAAGGCTCGATTGCTATTCACATCAAAGAAACCGATAAACTCATTGAAGTCGCTGTAGTTGATAACGGAAAAGGAATTGACGAAAATGATTTTGAAGCAATTTTTGATAAGTTTTATCAATCCTCAAACCAAAACATCAGAAAACCCGTTGGGAGCGGTTTAGGTTTAGCGATTTGTAAAAAAATTATCGAACACCATAACGGGAAAATTTATGCGGAAAACACCGAAAATTCTGGAGCAAGAATAACTTTTTCGATACCAAAATACAGTAGAGTACAGCAAAGGCCATCTTAAATAAATTAAAATTAAACTTTTTTTAACCCCTAACAAAAAAGGTACTTATGAAGAAAATATTAATTGTAGACGACGAACCCAACATTGTAATGTCGCTTGAATATACGTTTAAGAAAAACAATTTCGAAGTTTTTATTGCCAGAGACGGTCAGGAAGCTTTGGATATTTTAAAAAATGCACTGCCCGACATCATTATTTTAGACGTTATGATGCCCAACGTGGATGGTTACAACACCTTAGAGCAAATCAAAGAAGACAAACGATTAAAGAATACAAAAGTCATTTTTTTATCGGCAAAAAATAAAGAAAAAGATATTGAAAAAGGTCTCACTCTCGGTGCCGATTTGTACATGACCAAACCTTTTTCTGTCAAAAAGTTAGTTGAACAAGTAAATGAATTGACCAAATAAACCAAAACCAATTTTTGCTTCTAAAGCAAAAAAAAAATAATAACTATTATGAATAATTACAACCAATTTTACACTAAAAGCATCAGTAATCCAAATGATTTTTGGCAAGAACAAGCAGATGAATTAGATTGGTTTTCAAAACCAACTGTCGTGCTTTCAAAAGATGAAAATGGATATCCGATGTGGTTCAAAGACGGTATGCTGAACATGTGTTATCTAACCATAGACAAACACATCCAAGATGGTTTTGGCAACCAAGTTGCGATGATTTACGACTCTCCAGTTACGCAAACGGTTAAAAAATTTACGTTTAACGAAGTCAAAGCCGAAGTGGCCAAACTCGCAGGAGGTTTACTATCACTTGTCTTTAAAAAAGGCGATACGGCAATTATTTACATGCCAATGATTCCGCAAACTACCTTTGCTATGTTGGCTTGTGCTCGAATTGGCGTTATTCATTCTGTTGTTTTTGGCGGATTTGCACCACACGAATTGGCCATCCGAATTGACGATTGCAAACCCAGAGGAATTATTACTGCTTCCTCAGGAATCGAAATCGACCGATTGATTGCCTATAAACCCTTAGTAGACGAAGCCATAGATTTGGCAACACATAAGCCCAAGAAAGTCATTATTTTTAATCGCAAATTAGGGGCTAAAGTTCCGTTCAAAAAACGGGATGTTGATTACGATGCATTGGTTTACGGTTCGGAAGAAGCCGATTGCGTTTCGGTTGCGTCAAATCATCCATTGTATATTTTGTACACTTCTGGAACTACCGGAAAACCCAAAGGAATTGTCAGAGATACAGGTGGTTATGCCACAGCACTTAAATTTTCGATGAAGCATATTTATGATACCAAACCCGACGAAGTTTTTTGGGCAGCATCGGATATGGGTTGGGCAGTAGGACACAGCTATATTTTGTATGGCCCCTTATTAAACCGAAATACGACAATAATTTTTGAAGGAAAACCCATAAAAACGCCAGACGCGAGTACATTTTGGCGCATTATTTCTGAACATAAAGTTGCTACGATGTTTACAGCACCAACGGCAATTCGAGCAATTAAAAAAGAAGATCCTGAAGGCGATTTCATCAAACAGTATGATTTAAGCAGTTTGCGAAATCAATTTCTTGCGGGCGAACGTTGCGATTCGGCAACAATTGAGTGGTTTCAAAAACACATACCGATTCCTGTGGTTGACCATTGGTGGCAAACCGAATCTGGTTGGCCTATGGTTGCTAATCCGTTAGGGATTGAGAAAATGCCAATTAAATTAGGTTCGGCAACGAAACCCGTTTGTGGATACGATTTGAAAATTTTTAGCGAAGATGGAACAGAATTAGCTCCCCATCAAGAAGGCTTAGTAGTAATTAAGTTACCTTTACCACCTGGAAATATGTTGGGGCTTTGGGGAAATTTGGAGCGTTTTCAAACAGGATATTTTAGTAAATTTGAAGGATATTACCTCTCGGGCGATGGCGGTTTTGTGGACGACGACGGATATGTTTTCATCACAGGTAGAGTGGACGATGTAATTAATGTAGCGGGTCATCGATTGTCTACCGCCGAAATGGAAGAAATTGTTTCGTCGCATCAAGCCGTTGCCGAATGTGCCGTGATAGGCATTAGCGACGAATTAAAAGGTCAAGTGCCGTGTGGACTTGTAGTTGTAAAAGCAGGAGTATCCATTGAGCGGTTTCAGCTAGAGTACGAAATTGTACAACGCGTTAGAAATCAAATTGGAGCTGTGGCTTCTTTTCGAAATGTGATTATGGTCGAGCGCTTACCCAAAACTCGTTCGGGTAAAATTCTTCGAAAATTGTTGAGAAGCATTGCTGATGCTGAAGATTTTCAAATTCCATCTACCATTGACGATGAGGCAATTATTGACGAAATAAAACATGCTTTTGAACAAATGCGTTTAGGACAAATTAAATAAGATTTTTAAATATACATATTACCATTAACAGATTAAAATAAAGAAGTCATGAGTTATTATCAAATAAAAAATTTAGAACAATATTTCAAACATTATAATAAATCCATCCGCGAACCACGAAAATTTTGGGGAAAAATTGCTGAAGAAAATTTCACTTGGTACCAACAATGGGATAAAGTGGTAGAGTTTGATATGGCAGAAGCCGAAATAAGTTGGTTTAATGGTGCCAAAGTAAACATTGTAAAAAACTGTATCGACCGACATTTGTCTAAACGTGGCAACAAAACAGCTATTATTTTTGAACCTAACGATCCATCAGAAGCCGCTCAGCATATAACGTATACCGAATTATACCAACGGGTTAATAAAATGGCCAATGTGTTGCGGGAACAAGGCATAAAAAAAGGGGATAGGGTTTGTATTTATTTACCCATGATTCCTGAGTTAGCAATTTCAGTTTTGGCTTGTGCCCGAATCGGAGCTATTCATTCCGTTGTTTTTGCAGGATTTTCGGCTTCGGCAGTGGCTACAAGAATCAATGATTCTGATTGCAAAATGGTAATTACTTCTGACGGAGGTTACCGAGGAAATAAAACCATCGATTTAAAAGGAATTATCGACGAGTCTTTAATAAATTGTCCCTCGGTTGAGAAAGTTTTGGTTGCCAAACGAATCAATTCGGATGTAAATATGATGGAAGGACGAGACCAATGGTTACAACCCCTTTTAGATCAAGCTTCTGATAACAATGTTGCCGAAATTATGGATGCCGAAGATCCTTTATTCATTTTATATACATCAGGTTCAACTGGAAAACCTAAAGGAATGGTGCATACTACGGCTGGATACATGGTTTATACAGCCTACACTTTTAAAAATGTTTTTAATTACGAAGAAAACGACGTGTTTTGGTGTACCGCAGATATTGGCTGGATTACCGGACATTCCTATATTTTATATGGGCCACTTTTAAACGGAGCTACAACCGTAATATTTGAAGGCGTTCCTTCTTATCCTGATTTCAGTCGTTTTTGGGAAGTAATTGAAAAACATAAAGTAAACCAATTTTACACCGCTCCAACAGCTATCCGATCTTTAGCTAAAGAAAGTTTAGATTTCATCGAACGCTTTCCGTTGAGTTCTCTAAAAGTAATTGGATCAGTAGGAGAACCGATTAATGAAGAAGCTTGGCACTGGTACAACGATCACGTTGGAGGAAAGCGTTGTCCATTAGTAGATACTTGGTGGCAAACTGAAACGGGTGGAATTATGCTTTCGCCAATTGCTTTCGTAACCCCTACAAAGCCTACGTATGCTACTTTGCCTTTGCCTGGAATTCAACCCGTATTGATGGACGAACTGCGAAATGAAATTGAAGGAAACCAAGTAGTAGGAAGTTTGTGTATTAAATTTCCATGGCCTGGAATTGCAAGGACCATTTGGGGCGACCACCAGCGTTATAAAGAAACCTATTTTTCTGCTTTTCCTGGAAAATATTTTACCGGAGATGGTGCTTTGCGAGACGAAGTGGGTTACTACCGAATCACGGGAAGGGTAGATGACGTGGTAATTGTTTCTGGACACAATTTAGGAACTGCTCCAATCGAGGATGCCATCAACGAACATCCAGCGGTTGCTGAATCGGCAATTGTAGGATTTCCGCACGACATCAAAGGAAATGCTTTGTATGGTTATGTAATTCTCAAAGAAGTTGGGGAAAGCCGCGACCGGAATAATCTTTCGAAAGAAATTAATGAAATGATTTCCAACCAAATTGGTCCCATTGCAAAGTTGGATAAAATCCAGTTCGTATCTGGTTTACCCAAAACCCGATCCGGTAAAATTATGCGACGAATTTTGCGCAAAATAGCCGAAGGAGATTTCTCAAATTTCGGCGATACGAGTACATTACTTAATCCTGAAATTGTAGATGAAATTAAGGAGGGGAAAGTGTAAAAAAACCGTTGATGAGGCATTTTTCTCTTCAAACTGAGTACTATTTTATAAACCAAAAAAGCGTGAAGACTTTTATCCTCACGCTTTTTTTGTTCTATGATTTATGGATTACTTTTTCTTCAAAACCATTTTCTTAGACTTTTTACCTTTCGAAGATGTTTTGTCCAGTTTGCTATTTGCTTCTAAAGCATTCAAATCAGTAGAAGCGGTTAATTCTGCAATTCGGATAATTACGTCAACCGCTTTTTGCATACTTTCTACAGGAAGGTATTCGTATTTTCCATGAAAATTGTGTCCACCTGCAAAAATGTTCGGACACGGCAAACCCATATACGACAATCTCGAACCGTCTGTTCCGCCACGAATGGGTTATACTAATGGCTTAATATTTATCATAAAAAATTTTTTTCAACACTTTTTAAATTAATGTATTGGAAAATCAAAAATGTTTAGATATATTTAAATTTTTCGAACCTAAAACCATTTTTTTATGCCAACACTTCACAAAATTATTGCTTTAGATTTAAAGAATTCAACTTTTGAAAATTTTGAACATTGGTGTTTGACAACTGATTTTATTTCGGCTAATTCCACCAAAGATTACATCAAGTATCGAATATTGGAACAAACAGAAGAAAATCCGATGCGATTTATTTTTATCATTGACGATTTTTTTTTCGGAACCGTTCAGGAAAATGATTATAGAACGATTCACATCCCTGATTATATTCAAACCGAATTTGTAGAGCATTGCATTCCAATAAAATTACACGAAATCGAGCCCTATCGATCGGTGATTATCGATTGGATTTTCAATAATAATAGAACCAAAGCCAAAATCGGTTTTGAATTACTTTCTTTTCAAAAGTTCAATGACGATGATGATGAAGAAATGATGTTCCCAAATTTTACAAATCATATTATTTGCATTGATGTGTTGGATCTTGGTTTTACTTTACTTGACTTTTTCTCGCCATTCAACGATAAATTCAAAGCCATATTGCAGGAGTTTAAAATGCATTATGAAGGTGGAGGCTATCTCAACAGAGTAAAACTATCAAGAATGTACATTGTAGAAAAATACATTATGGGATTTAGTTTTAAAATGGATGGCCAACCCCTACATCATTTTCATTATAACATGAATTTTGAAGACATGCTATTTGATTACATCAAACCCTTCACATTTGATCAAGACATTGAATTGACCCTTGATAATGTTTTGGATAAAATTAATTTGGTTGGTTTAGAGCAAATATCCGAATTAGAAAGAAAAATATTAACGAAAAATTTATAGTGAAATGATTAAAATAAATAAACCATCTACTTTATTTACCGCAAAAGCAATACTTAGATATAAAGGAACAAACATGAGACATGTCCAAGAAAAAAGATTTGAAAGCATCAAAATCTGGGAGATTGATTATAACTTGAGGGAGGAATTGTTGGTGACTCAAACCATGTTTGATGGAACCGAAATTATGTTTTCAATGATTTCAGGCAATCTGTTTTTTAAAGAAAATGGGTATTTTGAGTTAAAAGAAGATCAATTTTTTTGTGATTTTTGTCTCTTTTATGATACAGATTTTATGGTTTTTGAAGGTTGTATCAGCTATTTAAATGCGCTAAATCTAAATTTTGAGTACAAAGAAGATTTTGATACAACAATTATTTTACCTTATAATAAACGATTGTTTGATATATGGGTAAAGCATAACAAGCAAATACAAGATTAAAAAAAATAACCTTTAAATTTTACAAATATGTTAAGAAAAAAAAGATTTCCAAACGAAACAGAAGATCAATTTAATGCTCTAAATCATCAACCAGAAAACAACGACCACATTGCCAATTACATTTTGGCACACAATGGTCAGTTACCACCACAACCCATGTTTGAGAAACATGCTAATTTGGATGATTTTAATTACAACACTTTGAAAATAATATTAAAGAAATAACAATTGGGGTTTGCCCAATAGAAAATTAATTAAAAAATACAACTATGATAATCGAACACGCGTCAATAAATTGGCAAATCCATATTCCTAATAAAGTAAAAACTTTAGTTTTAGGGTCGTTCAACCCGAGTAACCCGAACAACAATACAGATTATTATTATGGTAGAAGTTCTAATTATTTTTGGAAAACTATTGCAAACCTTCTAGGTAAAAATGAAGATTATTTTTGTGGAAACTATGAAAGGAAAATTGAAGTTATGGACAAATATGAATTTTGTTTTTTAGATCTAATTTCAGACATTAATATAACTGGATTTAATGAGATGCATGAAATTAGTTTCAAAGATCAAAAAATATTTACTGAATATAGTGATAGTGTTTTATTCACTTCTAATACTAATTTTCAAGGTGGTAAAATTAATGTAATACGAAATTACAATCAAAATATCTTAAACTTTATAAATGATTACAGTCCTAAACGAATAATTCATACTTTAGGAAATAATACTATTGATTTGAATTTTAATACGAAGTGGAAAGAGAATAATTTAGGTTTAAATGGTTTTCAAGGTTTTATTAGCACAATTATTGAAAACTGTGAATATTTTGAACAAATTTCATACAGTCCAAGCGGAAGAGCAGTACGAGTCGGTGGTCATGATTACTTTCAAAATTTAAGGACTTGGATTCAACAAAATTTAGAAATAAATCTTTAAAAATAAATCACATGAACGAATTTCAAAGAACAATTGGCACAACATATTACAATCAAAACTATTTAAATGTTGGAGTTGCTGCTTCCAATAATTTAGGAAATCATAATGAACCATTACAAATTATTTTGCCAAATGGACAAATTATTCATTCAACAATTAATAGAACCATTAATAAAAATGGTTACGTTAGATTTTATGGAGGAGTTGAATGGAATCAGTTCATACAAGCGAATTATAACTTACATCAAGTTATCAGTTTCCAAGTAAATAATCCCAACACAATTTCAATTTTACCAAATGCCCAATAACCTCCAAACCATCCTCCTCGCCACCGCCACCGCCGATGCCCTCGGCGTGCCTGTGGAATTCAGCCGTCGCGAAGATTTACAACAAAATCCTGTAACCGATATGCGAGAATTTGGCACGTACAACCAACCCAAAGGCACTTGGTCGGATGATACGTCGTTAATGTTGTGTTTGGCTGAAAGCATAGTAGAGGGTTTAGATTTGCAAAAACTCGCCCAAAAATTTATCGCTTGGAAAAACGATAATTATTGGACGGCTCGTGGTTGGGTTTTCGATATTGGCATCGGTACAAGAATTGCTATTGAACGATTAGAAAACGGCACTCCGCCCGAATTAGCCGGCGGTTTTGATGAGATGGACAACGGTAATGGCTCGCTTATGCGTATTTTACCCTTGGTTTTGTACATCAAAGATATAGTCATTGACCAACGTTATGAGTGGACTAAAAAAGTGTCTTCGCTTACCCATGCACATGTTCGCTCGGTGATGGCTTGTTTTTATTATTTAGAGTTTGCTAAAAAAATTCTTCAAAGAAAAGATAAATTTCAGGCCTATGCCGAACTGCAATCCGAAATGATAGCCTATTTTGAAAACCGTGAAATAAATCCCCTAGAAATTCAAAAATTCAGTAGGTTATTAACGGAGGATATTTCAACCTACAATGAAGCAGACATCCACAGCAGGGGGTATGTCATTTATACTTTAGAAGCGTCTATTTGGTGTATTTTAACGACGTCAAATTACAAAGAAGCCGTTCTAAAAGCAGTGAATCTTGGGGGAGATACCGACACAACAGCAGCCGTTGCAGGCGGTTTAGCAGGTTTGATTTATGGATTGGAAAGCATTCCTAAAGACTGGTTGGAAGTGCTAGCTAGAAAAACAGACCTAGAGGAATTGGCTCAACGTTTTGAAAAATAACATAGTATACTGAATTTAATCCAGTTCCAACAAAACCAGATGTGTAATCGGTAGCCCTTTATTACGAAAATAAAACAAATTCATACTGAATGTCAGACCACCAAAGAACCTATGCCATTAACATAGAAAATGAAGCCGCTATTAGAGATCCCTTACAAGATACCCCAACCCCGACAAGAATAAATTAAAGTTGCTCAATCCTGAAATTGTAGATGAAATTAAGGAGGGGAAAGTGTAAAAAAACCGTTGAGGAGGCATTTTTCTCTTCAAACTGAGCACTATTTTATAAACCAAAAAAGCGTGAAGACTTTTATCCTCACGCTTTTTTTGTTCTATGATTTATGGATTACTTTTTCTTCAAAACCATTTTCTTAGACTTTTTACCTTTTGAAGATGTTTTGTCCAATTTACTATTTGATTCTAATGCCTGTAAGTCGGTAGAAGCGGTTAATTCTGCAATTCGGATAATTACGTCAACCGCTTTTTGCATACTTTCTACAGGAAGGTATTCGTATTTTCCATGAAAATTGTGTCCACCTGCAAAAATGTTCGGACACGGCAAACCCATATACGACAATCTCGAACCGTCTGTTCCGCCACGAATGGGTTTTATAAGCGGTTTGATGTTCAGGTCACGCATCGCCATTTCGGCCAAATCAACAATATATTTTACAGGCTCAACCATTTGACGCATGTTGAAATATTGATCCGTAATTTCTACGATTACAATGTCTTCGCCAAATTGCTTCGCATATTTTTTATTGATTTTGTCGGCAATTTTTTGCACTTTTTTCTTTCTCTTTTCAAAACTTTTGGCATCAAAATCACGAATAATTAACTGCACATTTGTTTCTTCGATACTTCCGTCAAAATGATGAACGTGGAAAAATCCTTCGTATCCCGCAGTTTCTTCGGGTGTTTCTCCTTTGGGTAATTTGCTGATAAAATTGTTGGCAATCAACATCGAGTTGATCATTTTACCTTTGGCATAACCCGGATGTACACTTTTCCCTTTGAACGTTAATTTGGCTCCAGCCGCATTAAAATTTTCATATTCCAATTCGCCAATCTGACTTCCATCCATTGTGTATGCCCACTTGGCACCAAATTTTTCGACATCAAACAAGTCGGCTCCACGACCAATTTCTTCGTCGGGAGTAAAGCAAACTCTAATTTTCCCGTGTTTGATTTCTGGATTCTTGATTAAATGTTCCATCGCAGAAACAATTTCGGTCAAACCTGCTTTGTCATCGGCTCCGAGTAGTGTAGTTCCATCGGTTGTAATGAGGGTTTGTCCTTTGTACATCAATAAATCTTCAAAATAATTTGGAGACAGGACGATGTTTTGTTCGGCATTTAATACAATATCACCACCGTCATAATCAGTAACAATTTGTGGTTTTACATTAAATCCAGTAAAATCCGGCGTGGTATCAAAATGCGAAACAAAACCGATTGTGGGTACTTCGTGTGTTACATTGCTTTCTAAAGTTCCAGTTACATAACCATTTACGTCTTTAGAAACGTCGGTCATTCCTATTTCTTTTAGTTCTTTAACCAATAAATCGGCAAGAACGTGCTGTTTCATAGAACTGGGTGTGGTAGTCGAATTGGGATCAGCTTCGGTGTCAATAATGGCATAACTGATAAAACGGTCGATAAGATGTTGCATACTATAATGGTATTGATAAAGGTGATTTTTTTGAAATACAAAGATACACATTCAAATTTGAGGCATCGCAAAAAAACAGATGATTTCTGAGTATCTGAAGCGATTAAAAGAAAATTTGGTGTTGAAAAAAATAGTTCATCAACTCAGTTATATTGGACTAAAAATTAACTTTGTTCTGTGTAAATACCTGTTAATTAATCGTTTAAAAAATATTCAAAGGCTATTGAAGCAAGGGGTAACTTAATCTTTCTTTCGTTGAAAAGCTCGAAGAGAAGCTATCGCCTGCTCTTGAATTTTTTTCTTAAAAAATGGTGCCCAACCCAATAAAACGGCTTTTAATCCCAAGGCTTGTTTGGACCAAGCGTATAAATCAAACGTATCGGTATGACGGTAAATGAGCCCGTCTTTGAACTCAAATTCGGCATGAATTCTATTGACTACTTTACGATTCGTACTGCTAAACGTATATTCGGCAACCCAATCCGCAGCGCCTCGTGAGCCATTTGAAACAACATTGGAAAACTTGATATCCAATTGTCCCTGACTTTTTTGGATAAGCATTTCCCACATATCCTTAGCATCACTTGCCTCTAAAACTCCAAAGGCGGGATCTTTAAAAATCACTTCCGGATGGTAACAACTACTCATCGTTCTGCTGTTTCCAGCCGCAAAACCAGAGTAAAATTCTTCTATTAATTGTTCGTTTTGTCGGGTCATTAGTTAAATAATTGCTTTAAGTCAGTTACAGTATCGTACGATTTATCAGGAAGTCCGAACATTTTTATTTTGTTCTGGGCAGTAAAAAATCCCGTACGACTTGAAAATTGCGAATCCGTTCCGAATATTCTAAAACGCACGTCGGTTAGTTTATTTTTCTTTAACAAAAGTAGTTCACTTGGTGTAATCAAATAATACGACTGAATGAACTTATCCGAAATGCTGCGTACATTTTTGTCGGTACACGTGATAACATTTCCATCTTCCAAAAACAAATAGAGAGTTCCTCCAATGTAAAAAGTGGGATCTGAAGTTTCAACCTGTACGAGAAGTGTTCCGCCTTTTCCATTATTGCCTATTTGTACTTTCACAGCTCCCGAATAGCGGTACGAATCGCTGAAAAAAGACCATGTTGGTGTAGCTGGAATGGTTTTTTGGTCTTGTAACGTCATTTTTTCCTGCGAAAAAACAACGTTGCTAATTAAAAATGTAAACAAAAGATACTTCAAATTTTTTAACATTCGTCTTTATTTAGTAGATTTTGTCGACCCAATCTGTCGATTTTATTGCTGATACTTTTTGGTTTTTGTCGATAGTTACACGAAGCTCTTTTTTAGCAAAGTCCCGTTCATATTTTGCTTTATACCTGAAAATGTAACTCTCGTCTGCATTGTTTTTAAGTACTTCTGTTAAGTAAATCTCCTTAAAATCGCCGTATTTTACTCTGAATTTATGACATACTTGCGTTAACTTTTCTTGTGTAGTATTTTTTATTAACGTAGCAGTAGCTTCCTCAGTTGTAAATGGTTTAAATCGAGAAGTATTGCACGTCATCAACACTCTTTTGCCTAAAGCATAGGCTTTGTTTTTTAAGACAGGAGGAATTTCGTCGGTGGTAACAACCGAAAGGGTTGGACGGGTTTCTTCTACTGCCTCTTTTTTGGATTTACAACCGATTAAAAGCAAGATAAATCCTATAATAATAATTTTTTTCATTGCAAATAGTCTTATTTTTTTGTTTTAAAAATAATACAAATAGTTTGAACAAGGGCTCAAACTTGCATTTATAACTTTTATTTATGATAGCTGTATGTTTTATTTTGCTGAAAAAATACTTTTAATTAGTGATCAAAAAGTTACAAAGTAGTAAAGTTTCCTTGTAAATATTTTAAAAAGACACAAACCATCGGAGTTCAAAGGGCACAACGTTATTTGATATTTTTATTTCAATTGTTTCAGTATTTCATTAGGGTATTTTAAAAATCGAAATCCAATTTGCTGAAATTCTTCTATTTTAGCTTACAAAAATGTAGGTAGACAAAAGAAAACGTAAAACTTTACGCATATTTGTATCTACTTTTCAAAAACGGAAAACTATGGAAGTTTTGGGTTATTTTGCCTCGCTTTTTATCGGAATTTCTTTGGGACTCATTGGGGGTGGCGGAAGTATTTTGACTGTGCCTATATTGGTTTATTTATTTCAAATCAATCCCAAACTATCGACTTCGTATTCACTATTTATCGTTGGTTTGGCATCTGTAATGGGTGCTTTTAGACATTACAAATTGGGAAATATTAAAGTGAAATCGGCACTCTATTTTGCCGTACCGTCTTTGATTACATTATTATTGGTGCGTAAAATTATTTTATTACGCATTCCCGAAATCATCCATCTAACCGCTGATTTTACTATAAATCGAGGGATGTTGATTATGGTTCTATTTGCCATTTTAATGGTTTTAGCATCTTATTCGATGATAAAAAAACAAATTGAGCCGATTGCAAGTGGGGTAGTGAAGCCATTGCATCTTATTTTTATAGGCGCCATTGTGGGGTTGATTACGGGATTTCTCGGAGCGGGAGGTGGTTTTTTAATAATTCCGGCTTTGTTGTTTTTTGCTAAAATGAAAATGAAGGAAGCGGTAGGAACGTCGTTATTGATTATTGCGTTTAATTCGCTTTTCGGTTTTGCGGGAGATGTGGTTAATGGTGTCGAAATTAATTATATATTTTTGTTCAGCATCTCTTCGATTGCAGCAATAGGCATTTTCATCGGAACTTTTTTATCAACAAAAATGAATGGCGAACAACTTAAACCTGTTTTTGGATGGTTTGTATTAGCAATGGGAATTTACATCATTGCCAAAGAAGTTGCTTTTTAAAACTAAATTATTACAGTTGACCTGTTTTATTTTTAATATTCTCTTAAATATATTTCTTTTTCTTTTAAAAAATCAACTTTAGTACCGTCGCCAGTTTTAAACTTTGTTGGAATCGTTTGAACACTTTTCAATTTTTGCAAATACACCATTACATGCAAATGCGGTCCTGAACTCCAACCTGTATTACCACTTTTTGCAATGATTTGGTCTTGTGTTATTTGATCACCAACTTCTACAATTACACCGTTCTTCATAATATGAGCATATTCGGCAAATGTGCCATCTTCGTGGTAAATAATGACTAAATTGTTGAACTTTGCACATTCTTTGCTAGGACAACCGGAATTATTATTTTCCACTACTTTTATCACAACGCCGCCTCGCATTGCTGTAATGGGTGTTCCAACAGGCATAGTAAAGTCAAGTGAATTTTGATTTTGATGTGAAAAAGTTCCGTTGTAACCTTGATGCAAGCCGAATTTAGTTCCTTTCTCAAAAGGTAACGAATACGCAAATTCTCGGTCGTATTCTGTTTGAGAATTGTCGCCTAAACTAGTGCCATAGGTGTAACCAAAAGAGCTGGGCTTGGTTTTATCTATGATTTTAAGTGTTGCCAATGCTACTTTTTTACTATTTTTTTGAACCAAAAATGAAGTTTGTTCCGTGCCTTGAACTTTAAAATTCTTGAGCTTAAAATTTAATTCCACCGTTAAAGGGCAATGTTCGGGATTATCGGCATAAATTACAACTCCGTTAGCTACATCTTCATGAAATACGCGAATATTGGATTGTGCAAATGAATTAACAAATGAGTGGAAAAGAAAAAAAAGTAGGCAGGTTTTGAAGATTGACATAGTATGCGATTTAATTATTTCAAAGGAAATAGTATTGCAACTTAAATCCAATGAGTTTAGGATTGTGCTAACATTTTTCTAAAAGCATATTTGACACAACAGCTCTATTTTATCGCTTGCATTCTCTTAAATAGTTTTGCAAATTCGTACCAAATAACCGACACAAAACCAGCTAAAATAGCGATGAGTAACTGATTTATCGGTAAAGTCTCGAACCCGAAAAAGTGAGTTAATACGGGTACATAAAGCAATAATGCAGTAATAATCACTGTGATTGCTATGATAAGAGGAACAAGATTATTTTTGTATTTCATCGTTGTAAAAATCGAATAGTAAAACGACCGATTGACTAACGTTAATACAATATTTGAAGTAATCAAAACAATAAAAACCATCGTTCGAATTAGTTCTTGATTCATCCCTTTTTGTACCGCATATTGATAAACAAACAAAGTTCCAGCGGTAATCACAAGTCCTTGAACGATACTGGTAGTCAGTTCGTTCCAATTAAAAAATGATTTTGTAAATGGTCGTGGTTTGTTTTTCATCGTGTTTTCTTCCATTGGTTCATTTTCGAAAATGATGGAACACGTCGGACCCATAATCAATTCTAAAAAAATAATATGTATTGGCGAAAAAATATTTGGATACACCCATCCCAAAGCCAGCGGAATAAAAACCGTTAAAATAATGGGAATATGGATAGAAATGATGTATTGAATCGCTTTTTTAAGGTTGGTATAAATGCGGCGTCCCATAGCGATTGCATCCACCATT
>NZ_JBIPPD010000180.1:0-6786 GCF_044368625.1 Flavobacterium sp.
TTCGCTGTTAGTAATTGCAACAAAATTGTTTTCTGCGGTTCCTAAAACCACTTCGGTCATTTCATATTGCCTGGTCCCTTTTTTAACAAACACGTATTCTTTGTCTTCAAACGAAACGATGGCTTCTTTTTGAATCGAAAGTTGAGTTTCGTTTTTGAGTTCGATATCGGCATTCATATACATTCCAGGAAGTAAATTCTTGTCGTATTTTTCAAAATGACAATACACTTCGGCACTGTGGTCGTTGTTGGAAATATCTTGACTAATCAAAATAATTTTACAAATATACTTTTCAGTAGGATTACTGTTGTTGTAGGCATATAGTGTTTGTCCTATGTGTAATTTTTGAATGTCTTTTTCAAAAACTTTTATGTTCAAATGAATATCATCCGGATTAATAAGTTCAAAAAGCACATCGGTTGGTCCCACATATTTGCCAATATTGACATTTACTTTCGAAACATAACCGCTTATAGGTGATAAGATATTCACACTTTTAGAAATTGACTGCTCCGCAAGTGAGTTGGGATTGATGTGAATGAGTCTTAATTTTTCGGACAAAGCGCGTTTGGCAATCTTCAAATTTTTAAAATCAGCTTCGGCTTGCTGAAAAACTTTATCGCTACTGGCCTGATTCTGATTCAAGTCTTTTTGACGTTGGTATTCCTTTTGAGCATATTGCATTTTGGTCATCGTACTCAAATATTCTTGTTGCAAGTCGATGTACTGTTGGTCTTCCATTGTAGCGATAACCGAATTTTTTTGGACAAACATTCCCGGAAGTAACGAGGTGTTTTTTAAGTAACCACCCATTTGCATGCTGATGGAAACTAGGTTTTGCGGTGGAACGTCAATTTTTCCGTTCACTTTCAGTGTGGCCGATAAGGTTCTGCTTTCGGGTTTTGCCACCTCCAAATCCACATTTTTCAGTTGTGCGGGTGTTAAAGTCACCACTTTTTCGACTATTGTTGCTGTTTCGGTTGCTGTTGTTTCGGTTTTTTTAGAGCAGCCCAATCCTATGGATAGTAGCAGCCCAAATAGGAATATCTTTTTGTTCATGATTATAGTTTTAAAGTAAGATAATGCAGTTCAATCACACTTTCATTGTAGTGGATGACGCTGTCGATGTAATTGTTTTTGGCGGTAATGACTTGGTTGATCAACATCACCCAATCCAAATAATTGATGTCGCCGGCATAAAATTGTTGGTTGGCGGTTTTTTCAATCAGCAAGGCATTCGGAATTCCTTCGGTTTCAAAATACGCCACTTGTTTTTTAGCTTGCAACACGTTTTGTTCGGCAAGTTGCAATTGCTGTTGTAGCATTTTTTCTTTGTTCGAAAAAGCTTCTTTCAAATACGTTTCTTGGATTCTCATTGCCTTGATGCGGGCGTTTTGTGAACCTCCAAAAATCGGAATATCAATGCCCAACTGAGCCGAATGAAATCGGGTGCTGGAACTGTACAGTACATTATCGGCTCCGGTTCCTGTAATCGACGTATTGAAATAACCCACCGAAAGCGACGGTAATTTTTTGGCTTTTTCCAACTCGGTTTGTGCCGCAGCTGTGTTTTGTTGTGAAGCAATTATCGCCAATTGGGGATGATTGTTATTGACTGAATTACGTTCTGAAAATGTCGATTCGACGATAAAACTTTTCGCTTTTGGTTCAACAAAATTCGAGGTGTTGAGCAACAATTGAAAGCTACTTTGAAGGAGCATTTTATCCTTTTGTAACTGCACTAATTGTTGTTTCAGCTGTCCCAACTGCAAGGTTGCGGTGGCTTTTTCAAGCAAATTACTTTCTCCTTTTTTGAGTCGGAGGGTGGCTTTATTCAAAAATTCGGAAAGTAAACTGTCGCTTTTTTGTAGCAATCGTTCTTTTTCTGCTAAAGTCAGTAAGGCATAAAAAGTGTGTACTACTTCTTTTTTCAGATGAAGTTCTTGCAATGAAGCCACCACCTCGGCTGATTTCCATTCGGAAGTGGCTACTTTTTTCTGGCGGCTGTAAACGGTAGGCAACTCAAAAGATTGCGAAATACCAAATCGGGTATCATTATACCCACTGTTAAACTGACCAAATTCAGTAGCCAAGGCGGTTTTGGGCAAATTGGCGCTAGCCGAAATCAACTCTTTCTGGTACTGGGTTTTCAAGCGATCTATTTTTCCCAATTGGTTGGAATCTACGGCGATTTTGAGTGCTTGTTGCAAACTTATTTTTTCTTGTGAAAAGGCGGAAAAGCTATTTCCCAAAAGAAGCAATAAAAGTAATGCAGCAGCAGGCGTTTTTTTAGTCATTGGAAATCCTTTTTCAAAAATGATGTACAAAATAGGTAAAACAAATAAGGTTAGTAATGTAGCGATTAGTAAACCACCAATCACGACCGTGGCCAACGGACGCTGCACTTCGGCACCCGCTCCATTGCTCAAAGCCATCGGCAAAAACCCGAGTGAAGCCACAAAGGCAGTCATCAATACCGGACGAAGGCGAACTTTGGTTCCCATCAACACAATGCGTCGCAAGTCTTTCATTCCTTCATCTTTCAGTTGGTTAAATTCGGAAATTAATACAATTCCGTTTAAAACCGCAACGCCAAATAGAGCAATGAAACCGATTCCAGCACTGATACTGAATGGCATTCCGCGAAGCGCCAAAAAGAAAATTCCTCCAATCGCCGAAAGCGGAATTGCAGTGTAAATCAACAAGCCTTGTTTGACTGATTTGAATGCAAAAAACAATAAAATAAATATCAATAGTAACGAAATGGGTACGGCAATCATCAAGCGGGCTTTGGCTTTATTCAAATTTTCAAAAGCACCACCATAGGTAACGTAATAACCTGTTGGCAATTTTATTTTGGATTCTACTTTGGTTTTCAACTCATCGACAATACTTTCCACATCACGTCCATTGACGTTAAAACCTACTACAATGCGTCGTTTGGCATCTTCGCGCTGAATTTGATTCGGACCGGATTCTAAACTTACTTTGGCCAACTGTGCAAGTGGTACTTGTAGTCCAGAATTCGTTGGAATCAGCAAGTTTTCGACATCCGTAATCGAAGATCGCTTACTTTGGTCCAAGCGAACAATGAGTTCGAACCGCTTTTCGCCTTCAAAAACTTGTCCTGTACTTTGTCCTGCAAATGCGGTATTAATTACTTTGTTGATCGTGGCAATGTTCAAACCGTATTGTGCAATTGCCGGACGATTGTAGGCAATAATTACTTGTGGCATTCCAGCAACAGGTTCGATATAAAGATTTTCTGCTCCTTCAACGGTAGGAACAATTTTACCCATTTTGGCGGCATACAAGGCCAAGGTGTCGAGGTCTTCGCCAAAAATTTTACACACCACATCTTGTCGGGCACCTGTCATCAACTCGTTAAAACGCATTTGAACGGGATACTGAAAACCCGCGGTTATTCCGGGAACTTCTTCCAAGGCTTTTCCCATTTTCTCGGCAAGTTCATCAAACGTTTCAGCCGAAGTCCATTCGCTTTTGTCTTTTAAAATAACCATCATATCACTGGCTTCCATCGGCATAGGATCGGTTGGAACTTCTCCACTTCCTATTTTGGTCACAATTTTTTCTACTTCAGGAAAACGGGTTTTCAAAATATGAGCTGCTTTTTGGGTACTTTCGATAGTGGTATTTAAGTTACTTCCTGTGAGGACTCGGGTGTCTACGGCAAAATCGCCTTCTTCCAAAGCAGGTATGAATTCGCCTCCGAGCGTTGTCAACGTAAAAACCGCCAATACAAACATTCCGACAATCGTACCTATAATTATTTTTGGAAAATTCAATGCTTTTTCTAACAAATGCTGGTATTTTCTTTCAATAGCAAACATCATTCGGTCGGAAATATTGGGTTTGTGATTGGTTTTTTTGCTCAAAAACAAAGCACTCATCATTGGAATATAGGTCAATGATAAAATAAAAGCACCCAATAAAGCAAAGGCTACCGTTTGAGCCATAGGTTTGAACATTTTACCTTCAATTCCTTCTAAAGTGAAAATGGGTAAATAGACAATTAAAATAATAATTTGCCCAAAAACAGCACTGTTCATCATTTTTCCAGCCGAAGTTTTAACTTCTTCGTCCATTGTTGCTTGAGACAACTCGGCTTGGGCTTTCCATTTTTTACCGTTTGTGAGTTGGTGCATTACAGCTTCGACAATAATTACCGCTCCGTCGACAATGAGTCCGAAATCCAAGGCACCCAAGCTCATTAAATTGCCGCTTACGCCAAAAATATTCATCAGAATGATCGCAAAAAGCATCGCTAACGGAATTACAGAAGCCACTAAAAGTCCGGCCCTCATATTTCCCAAAAAGAAAACCAGGACAAAAACCACAATTAAAGCACCTTCCATTAAGTTCTTTTCTACGGTTCCGATGGCATTGTTTACCATTTTTGAGCGGTCTAAAAAAGGTTCTAAAAGTACGCCTTCTGGCAAAGTTTTCTGAATTTGTGCAATGCGTTCTTTTACATTGGTAATAACCTCATTACTGTTGGCACCTTTGAGCATCATCACAATGGCTCCGGCCACTTCGCCTTCGTCGTTGTAACACATAGCACCGTAACGGGTAGCACTTCCTATTTTAACATCGGCTAAATCCCGAAGAAATAAAGGTTCGTTATTTTTGGTAGGTACAGCGATGTTTTCGATGTCTTCGATGCTGCCTATCAAACCTTCGCTTCGTATAAAAAGTGCAGTAGCTTCTTTTTCGATGTAAGCTCCTCCCGTATTTTGGTTATTATTTTCCAAAGCCAAAAAAACATCTTGCATCGTCAATTGATAGGAGTGGAGCTTATTGGCATCAATGGCAATTTCAAATTGCTTGAGTTTTCCTCCAAAACTACTTACTTCGGCAACCCCTTTTACGCCTAGAAGTTGGCGTCGTACCACCCAATCTTGAATGGTTCGCAAATCGGTGGCGTCGTATTTTTTTTCAAAACCTGGTTTCGTTCGGACTACATATTGGTAAATTTCGCCCAATCCTGTGGAAACCGGACCCAGTTCTGGAACACCAATTTCAGAAGGAATTTTTCCTTGCAATTGCTGCAGTCTTTCGGCTACTTGCTGACGTGCCCAATAGATGTCGGTTTCGTCGTCAAAAACAATGGTAACAAGTGACAAGCCGAACCGCGAAAAACTTCGAATGGCTTTCATTCCTGAAATGTTGCTGTTGGCTTGTTCGATAGGAAAAGTCACCAATCGTTCGATATCAGTTGCTCCAAAAGAAGGAGCGATAGTGATGACTTGTACCTGATTATCAGTAATATCCGGTACGGCATCAATAGGTAATTTTGTGGCTTCATACATTCCAAAACCAATTAAGGCAAAGGTAAATAGGCCAATGAGGAGTTTATTATTGATAGAAAAAGCTATAATTTTATTTAACATGAGTAAAATGCTTAGTGGTTACTATAAATTTCTTAGTAAGTTAAAAGTTAGCTATTTGTCAAATGAAAAGCAGGTTTCCCGTAATGATTGAATTACGGAAATTATTTTATGTACCATTGACAGTATGTTTGACTTTTAATTACGTAAAAGTGTTGCTATCTTAATGGAATAGCTGAAATAGATAGGTACTAAACTATTTTAGGCGGTTGCCAAATGGAATTGAAATGATTGGAATAAAAAACAGCGGTGTAGCCGTTTATGGGTGATCTACTATATCCAAAATCGATAGTAGATGTACACTCAATTGAAAGCACTGATGGAAGAATGGTAAAGCTTAGGACGCTTGTGAAATCAATACTTTTGTAAGGCAATTTCATGTCTTGCTCTCTATCGGCGGCGTCCACATCGCCGTTGGTGTAGTGTTGGTGAACAAAAGAGCTAAATGTAACATCTTTTTGTTCTTCCTTGTGTGCTTTATAATGTTTTACCAACTGCGGAAACTTCAACAGTTCGCTAATTTCTGTTGAAGTAAATACGTAAAGAAAAAGTAGTGCAATGGCAGTAACTTGTCGCATTTCAATTAATTCTATCCAAATGTACAGAAGATTTGAAAAAAACGACATGACAAATGTCACATTGTAGATTGTTTGTATTTATTCTAAGGAAAAAGAAGCGTAAAAGCTTTTGATTTTCGAAAAGAAAAGAAAATGATTTCAACCCACTTTATTCTTTTTTAATACTAGAATCCCGTACCAATCGTTTCAAGATTGCCCATTGTTTTAACGCATCACGGGCATCGATTGCGGGATAACCTAACATTACTTTTCCTGCAGGAACGTCACCTGTAACGCCAGAACCCGCCCCAATGGTAGCTCCAGAACCAATAGTAGTATGGTCTTTTATTGAGGCACTACCGCCTATAATAACGCCGTCGCCTAAAGTTACAGATCCTGCAAGCCCACTATTTCCGGCCATAATACAAAATTTCCCCAACTTAGAATTGTGTCCAATTTGAACTAAATTATCAATTTTGCATCCATCGCCTAGAGTGGTCGAACTAAATTTTCCACGGTCTATGCAAGTGTTGGCTCCAATTTCGACATAATTTCCGATGACTACATTTCCAATTTGCGGAATTTTTGCCAAACCTCTTTCCGGACAAGGTCGAAATCCAAAACCGTCTGGTCCAATGGTCGCATTCGGATGGATAATGCAATCCGTACCAATATGGCAACGTTCCCGAACCACCGTTCCCGACCAAATAACCGATCGGTCGCCAATTGAAGATTCGTCTAAAATGGTTACATTAGGATAGATACGCACGTTTTTACCAATAATTGCTTTAGGTCCAATATAACAATTGGCACCAATTTCG
>NZ_JBIPPD010000181.1:0-6783 GCF_044368625.1 Flavobacterium sp.
TTTTCACTATATTTGTCATAGATATTGGTTTGTTTGGAGACTTCAAGATACTGAATTTCAGTATCTTGACCAATATCTAATCCATTTATTTTACTGCAAATAATTACACCCAACGGGTTAAAATAACTACGTTTACGTTTTTGAATTTAAAAGGCCCAATCTTTTTTCATCTGCTTCATTATTGATGTCTGCTTGTGGTTCCCAAAAATATTTTTCAAAATCCATAATTTGATTATCGACCACTTTTATACCTTCGTTTTCGAGCAGTTGTTGCATCAAATTGGTTCCGTCAAAGTGGTGTTTGCCCGTCAACAAACCTTTTCGGTTGACTACCCGATGGGCGGGAATATCGCTGTGACTGTGGGAAGCATTCATCGCCCAACCCACCATTCGAGCCGATTGAGCCGAACCCAAACATTTGGCAATTGCTCCGTAAGAGGTTACTTTTCCTTCCGGAATTTGTCGCGCGATTTGGTAAACGCGTTCAAAAAAAGATTCGCTTTCAGACATAATGTCGTGTTAAGTCCAATAATAATTGATAATATTTGCTAATGTTAATATGGAAACGATTCCGGTTATCGAGCCGATGATGTAGTTCATGTTTGTAAGCAAAAATTCGGTTTTGCGCTCCAGTTTTTTAAAAAAAGCGATGTAGCAATAAAATGCAAAAAAAGCGCCTAAACCGGAACCTGCCACAAAGCTGTAAACAAAATCCTTTTCAAAGGAGAAATAGTTGTAGGAAGCCAGCGTAACACTAACAAACACGTAAAATGGAATAGGAAAAAAATTCAAAGCGGATAATAACATGCCTAAAAAAAACCGGCTTTTTTTACTTTTGAGTTTTATTTTATTTTTTTCAGGCTTCATCTTTTTGGAAGTAACGAAAAAATAAACCGTTAAACCCGTAAAAATTAGGAGTCCTACTTCGCGAAGCAAAAGTACAACTGATGGATTTTGATCGATAAACTTTGCAAAAACAACTGCAAGAAAAGTTTGAACTAAAATAATTACTACCGCTCCCGTAGCAAAAACAATTGCCCTTGTCCGCCCCTCTTCGATACTCACTTTTGCCGCGGTCATATTGATTAAACCGGGAGGAGTAATTCCGATGGCAGAAGTAAGAAAACCCAAAAAAAGCGGCAAGGCGAATGTCATTATGCTTTGATTTTGAATCGAATATACGTAATTGCTTTGTTAATTTCTAAATATTGTTTTTCATAAAAAGTTTGAATCGCCGTTACAATCTCCGGACTTCCTTCGTTTTTATACACATTGTGATTGGCATACAATACTTCGTGGCCTTCACCGTGCAGCAATCCGAGGGTATAACCGTGCATAAATTCGCTGTCTGTTTTGAGATTTACAACACCATCGGGTTGCAATATTTTTTTGTACAATTGTAAAAACTCAGAATTGGTCATTCGGTGCTTGGTACGTTTGTATTTGATTTGAGGATCTGGAAAAGTGATCCAAATTTCGGCAATTTCGTTTTCGGCAAAAATAAAGTCAATCAATTCAATTTGCGTTCGAACAAAAGCTACATTGTGCATTCCTGTATCAACTGCTGTCTTGGCACCTCTCCAAAAACGTGCTCCTTTGACATCAATTCCGATGAAATTTTTATGGGGATACCTTTCGGCTAAACCTACCGAATATTCCCCTTTTCCGCAACCCAATTCCACAATAATAGGATTTTCGTTTTTGAAAAAATCACTATTCCATTTGCCTTTTAGTGGAAATTTTCCTGTGGTAACTTCCTCACGAGTTGGCTGAAATACATTTTCAAATGTTTCGTTTTCCTTAAATCTTTTTAATTTATTTTTACTTCCCACGATACTTATTAATATTTTGGTAAAATTAAGGAAATATATCAAACCATAATTAGTTTTATCTTGCAAGTGTCTATTTTTATACAACCATACAAGTCTTTGGAAATGGAATGTTTTTGAATTTCGACAAACCCCTTAAAAATTAGCTCAACTATTTAAAACAAAAAAATTGGAAGTTCAGCACAAAAACATTTTGGTAGCCCCTTTAAATTGGGGATTGGGACATGCAACTCGGTGTATTCCTGTGATTAGAAATTTACAAGAATGTGGATACAACCCAATTATTGCATCTGATGGAGCTGCTTTGGAATTGCTAAAATTAGAATTTCCAAATCTAAAATTTTTAGAACTTCCCTCCTATAAAATTACCTATCCCAAATGCGGCAACAACTTTAGATGGAAAATGTTGCAAAGTGTGCCAAACATAATCAGGGCCGTTGTAAAGGAACGAAATTTGGTCAAAAAATGGGTAAAAGACCACGCCCTTTCCGGAATCATTTCAGACAATCGTTTGGGCGTTTACAACCCGAAAATTCCGTGTGTTTTCATGACGCACCAGTTAAATGTTTTAACCGGAAGTACCACTTTTTTAACCACTTCTGTGCACCAACATTTTATTTCAAAATTTAACGAATGTTGGGTTCCTGATGTGGATAGTAAACCCAACTTGTCGGGAAAATTGGGTCATATTGACGAAACACTTATAAACTTGAAATATATAGGTGCGTTGAGTCGCTTTCGCAAAATAAAATCAGACGTAAAAAACGATCTTTTGGTGCTGCTTTCTGGTCCCGAACCGCAACGCAGCTTTTTGGAACAGAAATTAATTGCCGAACTCCAGCAGTACAAAGGTTCGGTAGTTTTTGTAAAAGGTGTAGTTGCGAAACAACAGCATTGTTTTCAATCCGAAAATATTATGTTTTACAACTTTATGCAAAGTGCTCAATTGGAGCAAACGCTCAACGAAAGTAATCTTGTACTTTGTAGGTCGGGGTACACGAGCGTGATGGACTTGGCAAAACTTCGCAAAAAAGCATTTTTTATACCCACACCGGGGCAATTCGAGCAAGAATATTTGGCACAAAAACTTCAAAAAGAACGTTTGGTTCCTTTTTGCAACCAAGATGATTTTTCATTAAAAAAGTTGGAAGAAGTGGAACAATACAAAGGACTAATTTATTGCGAAAATGAGGTGAGTTGGAAAAAACTATTCAGCCTTTTCGAGGGTAAATGAAAATTCGGAACCTACATTAATTTGGCTCTGCACATGAATTTTCCCGTTGTGGGCTTCAATGATGTGCTTGACAATAGATAAGCCTAAGCCAGAACCTCCTTCGGTTCGAGCACCACTTTTATCCACACGATAAAAACGTTCAAAAAGTCTTGGAATGTGCTGTTTTTCGATTCCTTCGCCGTTGTCTTTGACGCGAACAATAACTTTTCCGTTGGTTAGAATATCAAAACCCACTTCGACAAAACCGTTTTCTCGACCGTATTTTATGGCATTTACGATAAGGTTGGTAAGTACTTGCTGGATTTTTTCGCGATCGCCGCAAACCATTATAGGTTTGGAATATTTGTTGTCAAACGAAAGAATGATGTTTTTTCTTTCCGATTTCATTTCGAGTAAATCAAAAACACTTTGGGTGACTTGCACAATGTTGAACTTGTCAAAACTCAAATTCAAGTCGCCCATTTCGAGCTTCGAAATCATGTCTAGATCTTGAACAATGTACACCAAACGTTCTACTCCTTTTTCGGCGCGTTGCAAATATTTTTTGCGCAACGTTTTATCGTTCATGGCGCCGTCAAGTAAGGTAAGAATATAGCCTTGTACGGTAAAAAGCGGGGTTTTTAATTCGTGTGAAACGTTTCCTAAAAATTCTCGGCGGTATTCCTCCCTGATTTTTAAGGTTTCGATTTCCATTTTTTTGTCGGTGGCAAACTTTTTTACTTCCCTTGTCAGTGTTGCCATATCGGTAGTTATGGGCTGACTGATTAAGGTACTTGCTTCAAGGAATGAAACGTCGTCGTAAATTTTCTTGACGCGTCGGTAAATAAAAACTTCCACCCGATATTGGATGACCAAAAAAGAGAAGATATAGAGTGAAAATGCAAATACAATCAAAAAAACCGTTAAATGGTCTTGATTGGGATGAAAAATGTAATGACTCAATATGCCAACAAACCCAACACCAAAAAGCGTGATGTATGAAGCCGATTTAATGGCAAATTTATAAGTGCGCTTGAAACTTAAACTCATTTTCAAAATAGTCCAATTTTTAAGGACTACAAGTTAGTGATTGTTTTGGGTAAAAGAAAGAATTAGAGATGTTAAGAGGGAAATTTAATTTTCAAATTTATAACCCACCCCTTTTATGGTTTTGAATAAATCTTCGCCGATCTTTTCGCGCAATTTTCGAATGTGTACATCAATAGTTCGTCCGCCTACGATAACTTCATTACCCCAAACTTTGTCCAAAATTTCTTCTCTTGTAAATACTTTTCCAGGTTTAGAAGCCAATAAATAAAACAGCTCGAACTCCTTACGAGGCAAAACAATTTCGACCTCATCTTTAACAATTTTATAGGCCTCGCGATTGATTTCAATCCCGTTTACATTTAAGGTTTCCGAGTTTTGTTCTTCTTCTTTCAACCTTCGCAACAAAGCTTTCACTTTACTAACGAGTAATTTGGGTTTGATGGGCTTGGGAATATAATCATCGGCACCAGCGTCAAAACCGGCTACTTGCGAATAATCTTCGCTTCGAGCGGTTAAAAAGGTAATTAATGTATGGCTCAATTCAGGGATTTTTCGGATGGCTTCGCAGGCTTCCATTCCGTCCATTTCGGGCATCATAACATCCATGATAATCAAGTGCGGAAGTTCTTTTTTAGCTTTAGCAACAGCTTCTTTTCCATTTGTTGCGGTTACAATTTGATAGCCTTCTTGCGTTAGGTTATAGCCCACGATTTCGAGAATATCTTGTTCATCATCTACAAGTAAAATCTTGATGTCTTTTTTTTTCATAATAGCAGGATGTTGTGATTTGCGAATGTAAATGTAAATATAAAAAAAAACGATTTAAACCTGTTAACCGTAATTTAATCTCTTAACATTGGCGTAATATTAAAGATACTTAATGGTAATAAGAAGGTAACATCGGGTTTACACCCTTACTCTTACTTTGCAGAAAATTTTAACAAATCTTAATAATAATGAAATTCAAATTTCTAATCCTTACCCTTTTTATCTGTTTCATTTCTTTTGCACAAGATAAAGGTACAGTATCTGGAACAATAACTGATAAAGATTTAAATAACGAAGCATTGTCATTTGCCAATGTAATGATCAAAGGTACTACTATTGGTGCTTCTACAGATATGGACGGAAAATATTCTCTTTCTGTACCCGCTGGAAACCATATTCTATTAATTAGTTTCGTGGGATATGAAAATGTTGAAGTGCCATTTACGGTTAAAGCAGGCGAAACCACGATTATCAATCAATCGGTTGGTTCGGGGAGTGTGAAGCTGGAGGATATTGTGATTCAAAACATCAGAAGAAGAAATACCGAATCGGCTCTTGTAATGGAAATGAAAGAAGCCAAACAAGTAGTTAGTGCTATTTCTGCGGAACAAATGAGCAAAGGAACAGATGGAAATGCGGCTCAAGCGATGCAACGTGTTCCAGGAGTTACGATTAATGATGGTAGATTCGTAATGGTAAGAGGTTTGGGTGAAAGATACAATAACGTGATGATTAATGGTGCTTTAGCTCCAAGTACAGAGGTAGACAGAAGGACTTTCTCGTTCGATTTGCTTCCTACTAGTGCTCTTGAAAAGATGACCATTAGCAAAACAGGTGCCGCTTATTTACCAGGAGACTTTGCAGGAGGTTTAATTAGCATTACAACTTCAGAAAATTTTTCCGATTTCACACAATTGTCTTTTAATGTCGGTTTTAGAAATAACACAACCTTTAATGATTACTTTCAAACGGAAGGTTCACCAACTGACTTTTTAGGAACGGACAACGGTTTTAGACAACTACCAAGTGGTTTTCCTACAAATCGGGATGTATTAAACAACAACGAACAAAGCGTTCAATTTGCCAATCAATTGCCTAACAACTTCAATCCCCAACAAAGTACTGCATTTTTAAATAATGGCGTAGGATTTAGCATTGGTAGACAGATCAAATTAAAGAATGACAAAACTTTGAGTACTTTGAATATGATTTCGTATTCTAATAGTTTTCAAAATTATTCAAAAAATGTGAACACATTTATTAATGATTTTACTGGAGAAACGAACGAACCACAATTACAAAGAGATTTTGACGATCAATATTACTCAAATGAAGTAAAATTGTCTTTATTGTCAAATTGGTCATTCAGATACAATCCGAACAATAAAATCACCTTAAAGAATTTATACAATCAAATTGGAGAAAATTTCACAACCTTAAGAAGTGGATTTGACTTTGACCAAAGACCTGGACAGTTTTTAAATAACTACGAATTTGGCTATTCAGGAAGAAAAATCTTAACATCCCAATTAAATGGAGAGCACAGGCTTTCGGATGCTAACAAAATCAATTGGGTTGCCGGCGGTAATCTTATCAATGACATTCTCCCAGATTTAAGAAGATTCCGAACATTTCAAGATATTGACACTCCAAGTGATTCATTTACAATGATTGATCCACCGAGTTCAAATCCATTTGACACAGGGAGATTTTTCTCAGAATTAAATGAAAAATCTGCAAATGCAGGTGCTGATTTCGAACATAAAATCGAACGTAAGGATGGTGATTTAAATCTTGCAGATATTGTACTTAAAGCAGGGGTTTTTGCGGATTATAAAAACAGAGATTTCAGTGCAAGGTATTTTTCTTATGTGATTCCAGGAAACGTTGGACAAGACAGAAAAGAAGAACTATTAAATTTAC
>NZ_JBIPPD010000182.1:0-6756 GCF_044368625.1 Flavobacterium sp.
CTTAAGGCAGACGATTTTGCAGCAATCGTTAGAGCGGCGGTGTAGTTTTGGTTGCGGGTTTTTAAGTTTGAGGTTGTAAGTTTCAGGTATGAGGTTTCAAGTTTGAAACCTCAACTTACCATCTCTTAATTGAAAACTGAGACTGCAATTGAAAACTGCGACCGCGACTGAAAACTAAAAACTACTCCAGCCTCCGCTCCACAATTCTATTCATGTAATCTTGGACAAAACATTTTACTCTCACTTCCAGCAAATCCATTTCAGGGTTTCGTTGTGCAATTAAATTGTGCTCCATATTTTTATCATCTTTGGCATAAAAACCTACCGCTTTCTTTCCGTCAAAAGTACAAATGTAATTGCCACTCATGTATTGGTACACATTTGCCGAATGTTTGATTACAAAAGGCGCTATTTTACCTGAACTGACCAAGCTCCTACCCCAACTTCTAAAAGGCTTTTGGTAACCCATCATGTCTAATAAAGTTGGATAAATATCAATTTGTTGGGCCCAATCCCCGTTTACTCCTTTAAAACGTTCGTCGGCAGTGTAAAACAAAATAGGAACCGTATTTCGCATAAATTCTTTGCGGTATTCTTCATAGAAAATAGTGTTTGAATGATCGGCAACCATCACAAAAATCGTGTTTTTAAACCACGGTTCTTTTTTAGCAGCAGCAAAAAATTGGCGCAAAGCAAAATCGCTGTACCCGATACTTTCGTGGATATTGGCATCGCCTTTTGGAAATTTACCCGCATATTTTTCAGGTACTTCGTAGGGTTCGTGTGACGAAACAGAGAATAAAGTTGCCATAAAAGGTTGTGGCTTTTTATCTAAAGTCCGCTTCATGTATTGAAAGAACGGTTCGTCCCAAATACCCCAAACACCGTCAAAATCCGCATCGTTGTTGTATTCCTTTTTCCCATAATAATGCTCAATTCCCAAAATATTTCCGAAGCCTAAAAAACCCATCGAACCATTTGGCGCTCCATGAAAAAAGCTCGTGTCGTATCCTTCATCGTTTAAAATTGAAATCAAAGATTGTGTTTTTTGCTTGACAAATGCCGACGAAGTATAGGCATCCTTAAAAGATGGAACACCTGCCAAAATAGACGACATTCCATGAATGGACTTAAAACCATTGGCATAAGCATTGGTAAAAATCAAACTGTGTTGTGCCAAAGAATCTACAAAAGGCGTATAACTTTTGTAACCTGGAATGTCTAGATCTTTATTGAAACTGCCAAAATATTCGCGACCGTTACTTTCCATAATCAAAACTACAATATTGGGCTTGGTTGGTGGATAATTACGGTATTGTTTAATGGGTTCTACGTAGGTTTCAATGTCTTTTTCCGAAACCATTTCGACCTTTTTAAACGTATTCACATTAAGCGTTCGAATGATAGAAAATGGTGTATTCAATACAAAATCTCCTTGCGAAACATGACTCACGTATCTATTGGCATCCAGTAAGTTTATAGGCCGTGTACTTTTCTTAAAATCTCCCCGAATACCACCTATCGATAAGGCTACAATTCCTAGAAATGCAATCGTCGAATAAATAAAGTACTTGCCATTAGTTAAAGGCAACTCTGGACGCACTTTTACCTTTTTAAATAAATAAATCCATAACGCACTTAGTAGAAAGAGTAGTAAAAACACATGCCAATAATTATACAGAAAGTTCTTAAAAAGCAGCATTTTATTTGACTCATTTTCCAACGAATCCATCGCTGCAAATGTGGTTCTAGAAAAGATAAAACGATAGTAAATGAAGTCGATAAAATTACTGCTCCAAACCGTCAGATTGCAAATAAAATATACATAAAACAGCATATTCTGGTAACTTCTTTTGGTATTGATAACCAAAGGTAGTACAGATAAAAGTATAAATAATCCATTGGAATATAAAATAGCGGTGGTATCAAATGCCAAACCGTGCCAATACAAACGGAAAAATTCGTAGGTACTGTTGATTTTCAACAAACTTGCATTGTAAATAAAAAAAAGAAAACGTGCTACGAAGTAAAAAAAATAAGCCAACAATAATCTGTAGGCCAATACTTTATACTCGTTCCCTCGAAAAAAATTTTGCATATCCTTAGCCGATTTTTAAAATGTAAAGAGTGCAAAACTACATATTTCATAATGATTATTTAATATTAGGTTGAAATATTGTAAATGAATTATTTATTAATTAATTTGCATGCACAAAAACAAATCGAATACAATGGCTGCAATCACAAGACTCTTCGACTTTCCATATCACCAGCAAAAAAACCACAACATTCCCGATGCATTGGTCACTAAAAAAGACGGAACGTGGGTAAAAACTTCAACCGATGAATATATTCAATTAGCCAACACGCTCTCTCGGGGTTTACTACGATTAGGTGTCAAAAAGAACACGAAATTAGCAGTCATTTCCAGTAACAATAGAACCGAGTGGCATATTGTTGATATCGGAATCTTGCAGTTGGGTGCTCAAAATGTACCCATTTATCCTACAATTTCCGAAGAAGATTATGAGTATATTTTAAACCATTCTGAAGTGGAATATTGTTTTGTTTCCGATTCCGTTGTTTTAGAAAAAGTAAACGCGATTCGAAAAAATGTACCAAAACTAAAGGAAGTTTATTGTTTTGATTCCATTGAAAGTTGCAAAAATTGGCAAGAAGTCTTGGATTTAGGAAAAGATCAAAGTAACCAAAGCGAAGTAGATACAGCAAAAGATGCAGTAACTGAAGAAGATTTGGCAACCATTATTTATACTTCTGGAACCACTGGAAGACCCAAAGGAGTGATGCTTTCGCACAAAAATATCGTTTCAGATGTTTTGAACAGTGAAAAAAGAATTCCGTTTGTTGCAGGGCAAACGAAAGCCTTGAGCTTCCTCCCTATTTGTCATATTTTTGAGAGGATGGTCGTGTATTTGTACCAATATTACGGTGTAGGAATTTATTTTGCAGAATCCATCGAAAAATTGACCGAAAACCTCACGGAAACCAAACCCCATGTGATTACTGCCGTTCCGAGATTGCTAGAAAAAGTGTATGATAAAATTTATGCTAAAGGATCTGATTTAACTGGGATTAAAAAAGTACTATTTTTTTGGGCAATTGATCTAGGCTTGCGATATGAACCTTATGGACAAAACGGATGGTGGTATGAAACCCAATTAAAACTAGCTAGAAAACTGATTTTTAGCAAATGGAAAGCAGGTTTGGGAGGCAATCTAAGTTTGATGGTTTCTGGAAGTGCCGCTTTACAGCCAAGGTTAAGTCGCGTTTTTGCAGCAGCGGAAATTCCTGTAATGGAAGGCTATGGATTGACCGAAACCTCTCCTGTTATTGCTGTAAACGATATGCGAAATCGCGGATTCAAGGTTGGAACCGTAGGAAAAGTGATTGATAATGTAGAAGTTAAAATAGCCGAAGATGGCGAAATTTTGTGCAAAGGACCCAACGTAATGATGGGATATTATAAGGATCAAGAGAAAACCGATGAAGCAATCAAAGACGGTTATCTTCACACAGGAGATATTGGTCAAATTGACTCCGAAGGATTTTTGAAAATCACCGACCGTAAAAAGGAGATGTTCAAAACTTCGGGAGGGAAGTATATTGCTCCACAACTAATTGAAAATGCGATGAAACAGTCGCGCTTTATTGCTGAAATTATGGTCATTGGTGACGGCGAAAAAATGCCTGGTGCTTTTATCCAACCCGATTTTGACTTTGTGAAAAAATGGGCGAAGAAAAAAGGCATCAAATTCAGCACGAACGAAGAGATGGTTCAGAACGATGAAATCAAAAATAGATTCCAAGACGAAGTGGAGGAAATTAATAAAAAATTTGGTAGTTGGGAACAAATCAAACGATTTGAACTTACCCCCGATTTATGGACAGTCGATGGCGGACAACTTACTCCTACTATGAAACTTAAACGTAAAGTCATGATGGAAATATACAAAGATTTGTATGTAAAGATTTACGGTAAGAATTAAGCCTCCCCTCCCGAAGCGTCGGGACCTACAAAGGAGGGTCTTTCAAGAAGGAGAGGAGTGAGGCGATAGAAGATGGAAAGTAACAAATACAAATTGAAAATTTCTGAAACGTTCAACCTACAACTCATAACTCCAAACCTGAAAACCTGAAGCTTACAACCAACAACTACAACCTACAAAAAATGGACAATTATAATTTTCAAAAAGACGTTCCCACCTATTGTGTAACCGCTGAAAGCTTTCCAGAAGGGATTGCAGCGGCTCATCAACAATTACATACACTGTTACCCAAAAATGATCGCAGAGATTTCTTTGGTATTTCCTATCCAGACGAAAACGGCATTATGATTTATAAAGCAGCAGCCCAAATTATGGAAGACGAAAGTCTACCTGGATTAGAAACTTTTGTCATTAAAAATGGTCCCTATAATTCGTTTTACATTTATGATTACAAACAAAATCCTGATAGCATTGGCGAAGCTTTCGAATTGTTACAAAAACAGCATGAAGTAGATCCAAACGGGTATTGTCTGGAATGGTACATTAACGAAAATGATGTAAAATGTATGGTACCTCTCGGAAAAGAATACCAAGAATTTACCGGTTTAAATAAAGAATAAGATTTTCTAATTTTACGGTTCAAAACTTTTCAACTGTTTTTAAATTCAAATTACACATTTAAAAACAGTTGCTTTTTTTAGAGAAAAATTTTAAACGCTTTATTTATCAATTTTATATAGACGCCCTTGATCGGTAATTGCATACAAAGCGCCATTTTTTCCTTGAATCACATCTCTAAACCTTTGATTTTCTTTCTCTAATAATCGTTCTTCGCCTACCACTTTATTATTTTGAATGACCAGTCGTGCAATATGTTGACCGCTCAAAGCTGCAACGAAAAGATTATTTTGCCACGAAGGTATTTTGTTTCCCTTATAAAAAGTAATACCACTTGGTGAAATAACAGGATCCCAATAATAAACGGGTTGTTCCATTCCTTCTTGTTGCGTTTTCACAGGGGCAATTGGTTCGCCCCCATACTCAATTCCGTAAGTAATTATTGGCCAGCCGTAATTTAAACCCGGTTGAACCCTATTAATTTCGTCTCCCCCACGCGGTCCAAATTCACTTTGCCACAAATCGCCCGTTACAGGATGAAAAGCGATTCCTTGCGGATTTCTGTGACCAATACTGTACAATTCAGGTAAAGCACCCGCTCCATTAAATGTTGGATTTCCTAGTGCTGGTTGGCCATTGGTTGTGATTCGGATAATTTTACCCAAACCCGACGTTACCGCTTGTGCTAAAGGCCGTGTTTCGATAACAGAACGCTCGCCTGTACTTAATACTAAGTGTCCCGTTTTGTCAAACAAAATGCGTCCTCCGTAATGCAATACACTAGCATTTGGCGGATTGGTTCGGTAAATTACTATTGCATTTTCGATAGTAGTTTCTGAATTGGACAACTTCCCTTTGGCTACAGCCGTAACATTACCTCCCGCAACCGATTCGGCAAAAACCCAATAAACCATTTTATTCGTGGCATATGAAGGGTCGAGACATATTCCCAACAAACCTCCTTGAGCCACATTGTTTACCACTGGTAATCCAGTAATTGGTGCACTTACAACACCTAAAGTATCCACAATTCGCATACTGCCACTCTTCTCAGTAACTAACAATCTACCGTCTGGCAAATCAGTAATACCCCAAGGTTGTGATAAGGCTGATGTAATAATTTTTGATTGGAATGTAGATTTAACCGTTCCGTTGGCTCGAGTTTGTCCATCGAAAGCGGGTTTATAATTGGTATTTGCTGCGTTTGTTTCCACTCCTGCAATAGGTTCAATTGCAGAATTATTTTCTTCAAGATCTTGTTTGCAACTGGTGGGTAACATCAGTATAGGAGCTAAAATCGATAAAAGTCGAACGGTATTTAAAATTGGAATATTCATATCTGGAGAAGTTTCAAAGTTACTATTTGTACTAATGCTAAATGGTGTGGTAAGTTATAAACATTTATTAAAAATCTGAATTTAAGTGAGTTAAAAAATGTAGTACTTCTGTTAAATCTGAATTTCTGTCTTTAAAAAAAATATTTAAATATTTGCTGATTTCAATTCATTTTTACTTCGGTAAAAACCGCTGATGGTCGTACAATTTATGTTCTAAAATGTACTGGATCACAAGATTCTTTTTTTGTTCCTCAGTCAAATTTTGATGGTATTTTTTAGAAACCACAAACTCCAATCGGCTTCGTTCCTCATGTGCTAAATTTTCATAATAAGGAAGCACTAATTGACTGTTTTCGAAGTCGTTGAGATCGATAAAAGGTATTTGTTCTTGATTAGTTGTGTTTTCCTTGCTTTTGGTTGCAATAGGATTCTTGGGTTCTATATTTATTTTTTCTCTAGTCGTTGAAACTGGATTGTAAGGAAGCTCGGTTTGTTCTGAAAATGCCAAGTTGTTTAAAGAAACTACGCTTTTGGGATCAAGTATATTTTGTAAAATGTAGCGATCTGTTGCGTGTATTTTAGTTAAAATCAGACCAATTAACGTTGCCAAAACCGTTTTTAACCCAAATTGTAAAGAATCTGTTTCTAGTGTTCCAATTGTTACCAATAAAGAAGTAACTCCATAAATGATAAAGGTATAACCCAAAAGCATAAAAAGCTTTGGCTCAATTATACGTATCGTTCGAAGTCGGTTACCAAGTAATATGCAAATCAAAATGATTGCAAAATTTGAT
>NZ_JBIPPD010000183.1:0-6623 GCF_044368625.1 Flavobacterium sp.
GGAATTCTCTTTCAAGTTCGTCACGTCTTTCGGTTCCTTTTTCACCGTAAACATCATTTTTAATATCTTTCCAACTTTTAGTTTCCATAATTATTTAGTTTTTTCAGAATAATATTTTGTCATTAATCGTAACGCTTTTTCCAATTCATTTTTTGGAGTCTTTTGCGTTTTCTTTTGAAAGCCATTTAGTAAAATTACAAGTTTTCCATTGTCGAAAAAGCAAAATACACGCCAAATATTTGAGCCAAGTTGAATTCTTGCTTCATATAAACCATTTGTTCCTTCCATTGATTTTAAATAATTTGAAGGAACTCTTCCCAAAGTTTCAATTGCCTCAATTATTTTGAATATTTTATCTTGAACCTTTTGCGGTTGTTCAAGAAGAAAATCTTCAAAGTGATTTTCGTAGGCTATAACTTCACGTACTTTCATTTTTCAAAGGTAACTTAAAAGTTACTAATTTTCCAAATTTTTTTCTGATTTTCTGTTTTTAGGCGATTTTCAAGACTATATCTGCTAAAGTTTTGCGGCTTTGCGAAGAAGCGGATTTCGGAGCACTAAACTGTCAACATACCACAAAATTTGATGCGAGGTAGAATGTTCAATTAACCACTGAACCCGCTTTTTTGCAAAACCGCTGTTACCTGCTGGCGTTCTGTCTGTCGTTGCTCTGTTGTCCATTGTTTGCAGTGTCTTTGGTGCGTTGGCTTGGTGGCTCTTTTGCTTTTTTTGTTTGGCTTTGTGCGGTTGCAAAAAAGCAAATGTGCTACCAAATGCGGTGGCTATAAATACTTCTTCATTACTTCTTTTTTCTTGTCTGCTGAACTGTCAATTTTTGCTTGTTCGGCTATGATTGTCTGCTCCAACTTTTCTATTTGTTTAATAATTTTCTTCTTGTCTTTTGGAACTGGAACTTTTATTGTTTCAATTAAACTCCATTTAGTTCTTGGTAGTTGTTGTCCTGTAACCGTTTTTACAACTTCGTCATTGAATTTCTTTGTCCGCAGGTAGTAAGCATAAAACTTGTTTAATTCTGCATCATTGCAACGAAAAACAAGAATGTCAGTTGAACAAATTCCGTCTTCTTGGGCAACATAAAGTTTGTTTAAGTTTGGTCGTAACTTGCCATAAAGCAAGTCGCCCTTTTTATAAACGTTTTTGTTGCTTTTGATTGTTGAGTATTGCGTTAATGGATTGCCAACTAATTTCCCTGTGTTGCTTTCGATATTCTCCAAACCAACATAAAACACTTCGCCTGTTTCTTTTGTTGGGTCGATGATTTCAGATTGCTTATTGATAACTTCATTAAGTTTCATTGTAACAAAGTCAGCACCTGAAAACAAACTTTCTATTTCATCGTTTGCTTTTTCAATTTCCGAGATTGCCTTTGCTTCTGCTTTGTCAACTATATTGCATTCATCTGTAATTTTCTTCTGAACGTCTTTTGATGGTATTGGTATTTTGACATCATTTTTTAAATAATCACTATTCAAACTTTTACCGAACATTTTTGAGCCTGTATTTTCTAAATCAATTAGTTTAGCTGAAAATAGTTGATACAAGTATTCATCTGTTATAACGTTTTTGTCTTGCGGAATTAAACCTGCAATTGCTTCATTTGTATAAAGGTCTTTTCCTGCAATTGCAGTTTTACCAATACTCAATTTAAAACTTAAAAGAGTAGTGCCTTTTGGTATAAGTTTTACATTAGATTTTTTTACACCTGCATCAGATATTTTTTCCTTTGTATCTGTTATTATTTGTCCTTTCATTTCAGAGATTGAAACCCACAAATTATTGCCATTGAAGTAGCTTGCATTTTCTCTTGCTGGTGTTCCACCAATTTTCACATCAACAACACTTCCTAAGTTCAGGACTTGCCATTTAGAAACAATAACTGTTTTCTTGTTAGCTGAAAGATTTATCTGTTTATTAAAATCTTTACGACTAAAATCCAACATATCTGAAAGATTATAATAAGTAATGAAAGACTTCAACTCTTCAACAACTTCTAACTCATTGCCTAAAAAGTTTTCTTGAATGTAGTGGTTTATTTTATAGCTATCGTTCCTTTTGTTAGGGTTGTATAACGGTGTATTAATGTTGTGTAAACCTTGTAGTTTGTTCAACATCTCTTTGGTTTCGGCATCTTCAATTTCGGGTGCAACAACAGATTGATTAATATATTTTATTCCTTCGTTTCCTTTTGCACTGCTCCATTCGTAACCTAAAAATTGTTTTTGTTCTTTGTTGTCAGTCGGACATTTTACAACTAAAACCCTTTGCTTATTCTCCGAAGCTAATACATAAAAATAGAGTTTGTCTTTTTCTATTGTTTGCAAGTAATCAGTAAATCGTTTTCTTAGTTCTGTTTCTTGGTCGGCTTTTGGCTTTTTACTAAAAGCACTTGTTGGCTTTTTGAGGTTTTTAATTTCAGTTAAATTGTCAAAAGCTTTTTTGTAATCAACAAACATTTCGGTTTTGAAAAGTTCGTCACTTGGTTTTCCTGTCAGCAAAGATTTGTATTGTGTAACATCAACTTCTATGTGGTTGCAATAATTGCTTATATAATTACTATCGTTGTAAACTGCATCGGCTTCATTGTCCGTAAACCAAGCATCTACACGGTTTTTCCAATGGTCTGCTGGTGCTGGATTTTCTTCTTTTCTGCGTAAAAATATTGTAACTGTGTTTGTTCCTGTTTTGCCAAATGTTTGAGAGCCAAATTCTGTAATGGCTACAATTTGAAAATACTTTAAAATTATTTCTCTCGTGTTGGTGTAAACAGTTGCATCGTTGCTTAAAATAGAAGAAGGCAAAATAATACCTGCAACTGCACCTGGCTTTAAAAGTTGTTTGGCACGTTCAATAAAAAACGTTTCTATACTGTTGTTGTTAGCCCAACTCTTTTCATCTAACGAAGCTAAAAGCGAAAATGATTTCCTTTCGGTTTCGCTTAATGTTTGTAAAAAGCCTTTAACAGCATAAGGTGGATTTGCCACCAATACTGAATACTCGTTGTCTTGCAATTTGGCTTTGCTTCCAAGTGCATCAGCATAAGTAATTTTGATGTCGTCTTGTCCATACATAAAGGCTGAAACCTTTGCCACTTTGGATAAACGATATTCTTTTTCAATGCCTACAATTTCTTTGTAGTATTCTTTGATGTCGGCTTCCTTGTGTTTTTTTACGAATGGTTTTATTTGTAAAGCCAATTCATTTAAAAAGTGTCCTGCACCACAAGCATAATCAATGGCTTTGGGTGGCAATTCGCTTTCTTGTATAATACTTTCCAATGGCAAAGAGTTAAGAATAAACTTTACGATTGGCATTGGTGTAAAAAATTGTCCTTCGCTTTGTTTTACGCCATTATCCAAAAAGCCTTCAAACATATCACCCAAAAACTGGTTTTGGGTTTCGCTTTGCAGTCTTGTGTCCTGCAACATTTGAACGATTTTTAAAAGAACTTCTGAATTTTGATAAAACAGTTTTTCGTTGTGAACATCAATAAAAGCAAAGTCGTTGTTTGTGAAAAATTTCAGTTGTCTGAAATATTTCTTTATAGTTTCTCTTGTTGCATCTGGGTCTTTTTTGAAAAAGCGAAATGCTTTATCAATAGCGGTGTTGTCAATGTATGTAACATCTTCACCCAAAAACTCTTTCATTCCTGCTTGATAAAGCAATTGCAAGCGGTCTTGTAAATCAAAATAGCTGTCGTATGCAATACCTTTCCAATTGAATTTTAAATCCTTTGGATTTTTCGCTTCATCAACAATTTTGCAAAGGAAAAGATTAACTAATTTGTCAAAAGCATTTTCTCGTCCCGAAACATTATGTTGTCGCATAATGGTTGCAAATTCGTGGTATTTGCTTTGAATGTCTTTACTTCCAACTTCAATAAGGTCGTCAATAGAGTATTTTTGCTTGCCTATTTCGTAAGGTAAAATATCATCTTCAAAAATTCCTTTTGTGGCAAAGTCTAAATTGTAGGTTTCTTTCCAAGCCTTGTAAATGTCTTCAACTTCTAATGCTTTTGCTTCTTTGAAAGATAAAGGCTTTTTGTCGGCTAACTCTTCAAGTAACTTTTCGTTGTCTTTCAGAGAAATAATATAATGATATGGAATGGCTTTGCCGTCAGCAAAGTCCGAAGCATAAAGGCAAACATATTGTGTTGTTCCTGCTTGTTTTGCATAAGTCAGCATTTGTCCGCCACGTTGCAAAGTGTTGTTCCATTCTTTTTTAAATTCGTTTCCTTCGGTTTTGCACTCAATTATTAAAAGTGATTTACCTGAATTGTCTTTTACTAAAATGTCTGCTCGTCCACCGCTTGCACCGTGTCCAACTTTCCATTTGGGTTCAAGTTCTATATGTTCGGGTTTGTAACCTTTGGTGAAAAGTCTATGCACACACTCAAAAACAACAAAGTTTTCGTCTGATGTAAAATTGCAAGTAAACTCTCCGTTTACTATAAAACCTTTGTCTGTCGGATAAACAAGTAAACTTTTAGCGAAATCAACTTTTAAATATGCGTCTGTGTCGGGGAAGTGCTTGCTAAAAACTTTGCCCTTTTCTTCAAAGTTCAATGTTTTCAATAAGTCCTTTAAGTTTTCTTTATTTATCATTTATTCCTTGTCAAATTATTAGGTCGTAAAGTTAAGTTTTTAAAGCGTTTTTGTCTCCAAAGTTGCCGTCAAATTGTCAACCGTCCACTTGTCGGGTGGTGGGTGGGCTTTGGGTGCGGTTGGGTAAAATTAAATGTGCTGCAAAGCGTTGGCTTTGTGCGGGGGATTGCAGCTCTTTTGATTTTGCCGAAGCGTTGGCTTTTCGTCTTTCATTTTCTGTTCGTTTATTGTCGGTCGTGTCGTCTTTTAGGGTGAGTGCCAACTAGTATATAGGCGAAACAAACTTTCGTATATACACCCATAAGAGGGTCGATTGGCGATAGTCTGTTTCGTTTTATGTTGTAACAAATATAATTTTTTTATTCTTTACAGTCAGCAAACGGATCTTCTAATTGTGGAAAATTTTGGGAACTAGATAATTTAGATTTCCGCTATACGACTGTTGGTTTATTCAAGTAATTCCTTCAAATACCTCAAATCAAGTGATGCAAATTGCTAGATTGTCATTGATTTTGACATTGAAATCACAAAAAGCCGAAAAGATTCAAGAAAGCCTAAAGAATCTGCTTTAGCCCTGATGCTGGAATTGTTTGAGCTCTCCCGATTTTTCATCGGGAAGCGAGTTCCTGCAGCAGGAATATGGATACCCAAGAAGCCCAAGCCATTGCTTCGCCAATTCACTTCGTTCGGGTCGCTCCAAAAAATTAAAATCCAATTGTTGATTACTTTTTAAACGAAAACAAAATATATATTTTACCTTTGAACCCTCAATACTATTTACAGATTATGGTTTATAAATTTAGAGTTATTCTCGATGCTGAAGAGGATATTTTCCGCGATATTGCAATTGATGAACAGGATACGTTAGAAGATTTTCACAATGCCATTTTTAATGCTTTTGGGTTTGATGGTAGGGAAGTGGCTTCGTTTTATACGTGTGATGAAACGTGGAATCAGGAAGAGGAAATTTCGCTTTTTGATACCGGCGATGTGCCTGGCGAACAGAAAATCATGAGCGATTATGTACTTGCTGACTTGCTGGACGAACAGAATACGAAAATCATTTATGTGTATGATTTTATTCAAATGTGGACTTTCCTTGTCGAACTTGCCGCAATTGAAGAACCGGAAGCAGGCGAATCGTATCCTGCCTTACTGTTTTCCCACGGAGAAATGCCAGATGATGCGGGCGAAAAAATGTTTGAAGCCGAAAATGCCGACGACCTTTATGGAGAATTCGACGATGAATATGACGAAGATGATTTGGACATGCTGGATGGCGGCGAAAATTTTGAAGATTTCGGATTCGAGGAGAACTGGAATTAGAAGAAGTTACTGAGGCGCTAAGGTGGGTGAGGCACTAAGATATAATCCAGCTTATTTACAAACCAAACTGTTTATTCAGTCAAACAGTACTTAGTTTTTTTTAAAATTTGGTTAAATTTAAAATCAAAACATTATGAGTACTTTTAGAAATTTATTAGTTTGGCAAAAATCGATGGACTTGGTTACCAAAATGTACAGTTCAACACAAAAATTCCCTAAAGAAGAACTTTTTGGATTAACTTCTCAAATCCGCAGAAGCGCCGTTTCAATACCAAGTAACATTGCCGAAGGATACGGCAGAGATAGCAACAAAGAATATTTGCGATTTTTAAATGTATCAATTGGTTCTTTGTTTGAATTACAAACCCAAATTGAGATTGCAAAAAACATTATGTACTTAAATGAAAAAGACTTCAATGACCTTTACGAAAATAGTCGTGAAATTGAAAGAATGCTAGTTTCATTTATAAAAAAAAATTAAAGAAAGAGAATAACGGAAGAAAGAGTGCTAAGTGGCTAAGGAGCTGAGTTATTCAGAACCTTAGCTCCTAAGAACCTCTGCATCATAGCACCTCAAAAACTAAAAACCACAAAATGATCAACCTATTTAATACCCACATCGAATCGCTTTCCATTCACCGCGTTGGAAATAAAAGTAGAAACGAAGAACTCTTT
>NZ_JBIPPD010000048.1:0-17801 GCF_044368625.1 Flavobacterium sp.
ATACAATTGGCTTCACTACTAAATTCGACTCCAAAACTAAAAATATTCATACCCAATAATTTATCTATCAAACAAATATACAAAAATATGAGCAATTACGGATATACATTTAAAATAAAATATTTTACCCAACAAAGATTTTAAAAACTATTTTTGTTTACTATTCGAAAATAAATATTCGTTATTCGATTTTAAATATTCGGAACTATTACTAAAACTATGATTTATGTCAATTGGATTTAAAATTAAAAAACTACGGGAGGCAAAAAAATTAACACAACCTGAACTTGCCAGTATATTGAATATTTCACAAGCGAAATTGTCAAATATCGAGAATGGGCAGACTAAAAGTATTGATTTTTTATTTATGAATGATGTTTGTAATTATTTTGAGAAAGATTTTGATTTTTTCTCTCAAAATGATCAACAAATAAATAATATTAAAAAACTGGATGGGAGTATTAATAATCATGGTACGATTAATCTTTTTCCAGACAATATTATAGAGGAAATAAAGAAACTTGTAAATGAAAACAAACAGAAAGAAGCACTAATAAATACTTTAAGGGAAGAAAATTCTACCCTCAAGCAAAAAAAGTAACCTTTTTATTTTTTTTATTTCTTCCACCTAAAACTCTCCATCATATTTTGCAAGTCGTTTCGGAGGTAACTGGCGGCCGGCATGATGGAATCAAAGTTTGGTTTGGCATAAAAATATACCGAACAATCTACAAAATAACGCGTACTATCTGTTAAGTAAAACTGTGCATTAGTGGCGGCATTCCCGTTAACGGCATAATACATCCCATACACATTTTCGTTTTTGTTGACAAAAGGTTGATCGATAATATCGTCGGCTTTAATCACGTGCTTGAACAAGAGCGACTGAGCATCCCGCAATAGCGAGTCGATATTGTTATTTTTTATCGGTAAAAAGGTCAGGTAAATAGTCGCTTTCATTTTGGGATAATGAATGCTCAAATCGCAATTTTTTTCTTGCTTCACTTTCCCGTCGGTATTCATTTCAAAAGTAAACGGACAAGAAGCTTGGTCAAAAGTAGTATAGCTTGCCTCCGGATAATCCAATCGCAAATTAGCCATCGGTTTGGGCAAAATATCTTCCTTACAACTTGTAATTACAAAAATCCCAACAGCCAACAGCCAAAAAAACAAACTTTTTTGATTCATTTTATTTAGTTTAAAGTAACTTTAATCTGTTTAATTCTTTTTTTATCAACCAATTCAACGGTAAAAGTACATTTTGCAAAGAGAACTTGTTGTCCTTTTTTAGGAAAATTACCTAAAATTTCCAACAGCAATCCCGCCAAAGTTTCGGCTTCGCCTTTGCGATCTTCAAACACTTCTTCGTCCACAGCAACAATTCGGTAGAAATCTTTGAGGTAAATTTTTCCTTCAAACAAGAAATTCTTTTCGTCTATTTGAGAGAAATTAATGTCTTCGTCGTCAAATTCATCACTAATGTCGCCCACAATTTCTTCTATAATATCTTCCAGCGAAACCAGTCCGGATGTTCCACCATATTCGTCAACTACGATTGCGAGGTGACTTTTCATGTGCTGAAAAACTTTCAATAAATTGTCTAACTTCTTATTTTCTGGCACAAAAAACGGCTCTCGTAAAAGCGAAACCCAGTCAAAATCTTGTTTATCAATGTGTAAAATCAAATCTTTAACAAACAAAATTCCTTCAATATGGTCGATATTATCGCGGTATACAGGTATTCGAGAATAGCCAATTTCTACCACCTTTCTCAAAACTACCGAAAAAGGTTCGTATATTTCTAGTGCAAAAATGTCAATTCGCGGACTCATCACTTGCTTGGTTTCGGTATTTCCAAAAGAAACAATTCCTTGCAAAATTTTTTGTTCCTCCGAAGAAGATTCGTCGGAAGCCGTTAATTCCAACGCTTGAGAAAGTTGATCTACTGATAAGTTCGATTTCTCTTTTCCTAATTTCTTTTGCAAATATATCGTCATAAACCGCATGGGCAAACTGACAGGCGACAAAATTTTCTCTAAAAAACGGATGAAATAAACGGTTATTATTGCAAACTTAATATTGTTACGACTCGCAAATATTTTTGGGAGCACTTCACCAAGAAACAATATAAAGAATGTAATTATGGTGATCTTTAAAAATAATCGCAGCCAAGTGTACTCTATCGAGAGAAAAAAGTCTTCGCTAATGGCAAAAAAAAGCACCACAATGGCGATGTTCAAAACGTTATTGGCAACGAGTAGCGTTGCCAATAATTTTTTGGGACGTTCCAAAAGTAACGCAATAATTTTGGTTTTACGCGGATTGGTGCGGTTGGCTTGTTCCAAATCCTGAGCGGAGAGTGAAAAAAAAGCCACCTCAGCTCCAGAAACCAAGGCTGCAAGAAGCAACAAAATCAAAATAAGGGCAAATCCAAGAAATGCCGTAATGTCTAGATGTGCAAAAAAGGGTAAACTCGGGGGCTCAGTGTCCAAATGATTACATATTAATTAAACATTAAAACGGAAGGTCGTTTTTAGGTAACTCTTCTTCGTCCATTTTAGGTCTGCTGTACGAACTTTGCGATTTGCCCACTTCTCCATCTTTCTTTAGCGTCAAAAAAGTAAATTCAGTAACTTGGATTTCTGTTGTATATTTCTGAGAACCGCTGTCATCCTGCCACTGGCGTGACTTGATTCGTCCTTCTACATATATTTTATCTCCCTTGGAAAGATATTTTTCACAAATTTCGGCTGCTTTGTTACGAACCACAAGATTGTGCCATTCAGTCGTATTAATCTTCTCTCCTGTTGTCTTATTGATGTATGTTTCGTTCGTTGCCAAGGGAAATCTACCAATACAATTCCCTCCATCAAAATAATGCATTTTTGGTTCATCCCCCAAGTGACCTATTAAAATCACTTTATTCACTGTTCCATTCATAGTTGTAATGCTTTTATTGTAGCCAAATATAGTGATTTTTGAACATAGTAGAAATTCATTTCTATGAAAAAAAAATCACTTCAAATTTAAAAAATTATAGATTTTTCAAAAGCAAGTTGTTTATCCCCATAAACTGATGTTCAACTTTTGTTTTTTGTACTTTATTTTTCATTGCTTGTTTATTTTAAAATTTAATTTGAAGCAACAGAATTTTTTTAAAAAAACACAAAATAAATAAATAATTGTGAAATAATCGAAATAAGACAAATCAAATTACACAATTATTTTATCAAAAATGGCAATTCGGTTGATAATTGTGCTAGATTTCTGTTTTAAAGCGTTCGATAAAGTTATAAATCACAATGGGAAAGGGCATTTTAACCACTTCCGAAAAAGGCATTCCGTCAGGTAAAACACCATTGGTACTTACTTTCCAAAACTGGATAGACAAATTTTGATGGGATAATTTGTGTCGAATAGGAAGCAATTGCAAACTTTCAATAGCGGTAATTTCAATACTATTAGAATATTGTTTTGCAACGAGTGCGATAAGTTCTTCTAAATTGGCATCACTTTCTGTTTCGATTAAAGGAAATTCGTACAAATTGTACCAAATTCCCTTTTCCGAACGTTTTTGAATACGTGTATAATGGTGTTGATCTTCGAAAATTAAGTAGTTCAAAAACCGATTCGTTACTTTTGTTTTCTTGGTTTTTAAAGGCAAATTGGCTACCATGCCGTTCTTGAGTGCGACACAATTAGTATTAAAAACGCAAACTTCGCAGTTTGGATTTTTAGGAGCACACTGTAACGCACCAAATTCCATAATGGCTTGATTAAAAATTGCTGGACCCCAATTGACCTGCGAGAAATCGGCTTTACTATCTTGCGTCATCAGTTGCAAAGCCAATTCTTGAAACTCTTTTTTGGCAGAAGCATTAGAAATATCCGTTTCCACTCCAAATACTCGAGACAAAACCCGAAAAACATTTCCATCAACAACTGGAACTTTTTCACCAAAAGCAAAAGAAGCAATGGCGGCAGCGGTATAGTCGCCTACTCCTTTTAAAGCCAGTAAAGATTTGTAATCCCCGGGAAACTTTCCGTCCAATTCGTTCGCAATAAAACGAGCGGTGTGGTGTAAATTACGAGCTCTAGAATAATACCCCAGACCTTGCCACAATTTTAAAACCTGCTCTTCGGAAGCATTTGCCAAATCAAAAACAGTTGGAAATGCATTTACAAACGACTCATAATAAGGCAATCCTTGTGCAACTCGCGTTTGTTGTAGCATAATTTCGGAAAGCCAAATTAGGTAAGGATCTTGTGTTTTTCGCCACGGCAAATCGCGTTTATTTTGTAAATACCAGTTAACTAATTGTTTAGAAAAAATCATCGTTAAATTTATGTTTGCAAAAATAGCAGTTTATGTAATTAAAATTTAATGATTTAGGTTGATATATTGTTTTTTAAATTCCTATATTTGCAAACTCAAAAAAATAGTACTCAATATAAATTGAAAAGAAAATGACGAAAGCAGATATCGTAGCAAAAATTTCAGAAAGACTAGGTCTGGAAAAAGGTGATGTTCAAGCCACTGTTGAAACGTTTATGGAAGAAGTGAAGACTTCATTGGAAACAGGAGACAACGTATATTTAAGAGGTTTTGGTAGTTTTATCATCAAAACTAGAGCAGAAAAAACGGGCCGTAACATCTCAAAAAACACTACAATTAAAATTCCTGCCCACAATATCCCTGCTTTCAAACCTGCAAAAGTGTTTGTAGAAGGAGTAAAAACGAATAACGAAGCAAAATAAAATAATTAATTAATCAAAAAATCAACCCATTATGCCAAGTGGTAAAAAAAGAAAAAGACATAAGGTAGCAACTCACAAACGTAAAAAACGAGCGAGAGCTAACCGTCACAAAAAGAAAAAGTAGTTTTAAACTACTTTTTTCTTTTTAACGTTCATTGAAATAGGAGTGTTGAGTTTGCAGTCGCAGTCACAGTCGTCAGGTAAAGAACTGAAAACTGAGAACTGATACTGAAAACCGTCAACTACTCCCCCGGGTACAAAAACCTGTTAATTATTGTTTAATCCATCCTTACAATTTAGTTATGAGTTGGAAGTTATGAGTTATGAGTTTCTAAACTGAAAACTGAAAACCGAGACTGCGACTAAAAAGTTCGGATAAAAATTTACAAGGTGAATAAAGAATTAATCATCCGATCAAGTTCCGACACTGTAGATTTTGCCTTATTAAAAGATGGAAGACTAATTGAATTGCACAAGGAAGAAGAAAAAAGCAACTTTCAGGTAGGCGATATTTTTATTGCCAAAATCAGAAAACCAGTTGCTGGACTTAATGCGGCATTTGTAAATGTGGGTTTTGAAAAAGACGCTTTTTTACATTACCACGATTTAGGACCAAATCTAGCTTCTCAACTGAAATTCATAAAACTTGTTACCACAGGTAAAATAAACGATTTTTCATTAAAAAACTTCCAGTTTGAAAAAGAGATTGATAAAAATGGTGTGATTTCCGATGTAATCAGTGCCAATCAATCCATTTTAGTACAAATCGTTAAAGAACCTATATCAACCAAAGGTCCTCGAATCAGCTCTGAGCTTTCGTTGGCCGGACGATTTATTGTTCTCGTTCCGTTTTCTGACCGCGTCTCTATTTCACAAAAAATAGAATCCAAAGAAGAAAAAGAGCGTCTAAAACGACTGCTACAAACCATCAAACCAAAAGGTTTCGGCGTTATTGTTCGTACAGTAGCCGAAGGCAAAAAAGTCACAGAAATAGAAAAGGACTTGACAACATTACTCGACAGATGGTCGGGAATGTGTAAAAAATTACCAACTGCTCATCATCCCTCAAAAGTTTTAGGCGAACTCAACCGAGCCTCCTCAATTCTAAGAGACGTATTCAACGACACATTCAGCGGAATACATATAGATGACGAAGAGTTGTATTACCAAACTAAGGATTATTTGCAAGAAATTGCACCTTCAAAACAGTCAATTGTGAAGCATTACCAATCGAAAGATACCCCGATTTTTGAAAAGTACAATATAGAGCGACAGATCAAAACATCCTTCGGAAAAACCGTTTCGATGAGTAAAGGTGCTTATTTAATTATAGAACATACCGAAGCCTTGCACGTTATTGACGTGAACAGCGGAAACCGTTCGAATAAGGCTACCAATCAGGAAGATACTGCACTTGAAGTAAACATGATTGCAGCGGCAGAAATTGCACGACAATTGCGTTTGCGCGATATGGGCGGAATAATAGTTATCGATTTTATCGACATGTCGAATCCTGAAAACCGTAAAGTTTTATACGATTTTTTGCGTGAAGAAATGAGCGATGATAAAGCCAAACACAAAATTTTACCCCCAAGTAAATTTGGACTGGTACAAATTACAAGACAAAGGGTTCGTCCTGAAGTGAACATCAAAACCAGAGAAGAAAATCCCGACCGCGAAGGCGGCGAAATTGAAGCTCCAATTTTGATTATCGACAAGATAGCTTCAGATTTGGAACGTTTGCTCAAAAAAAACAAAAAAGTAGTGTTGAACGTTCATCCGTTTGTCGCTGCTTATTTAGCAAAAGGATTCCCTTCGATGCGTTCAAAATGGTTATTTGAACACAAAAAATGGATCAAAATTATACCAAGAGACGCTTACACGTTTTTAGAATATCATTTTTTTGACAAAAAAGGAAATGAAATTACCGATTAAATTAAAACCGCCAATCTCAGGAAAGGCGGTTTTTTTTATGGAAAAAATTACCTAATTATTGCAATTCATACTCCAATCGTACTGTTATTCGAGCCGTTTTATTTTTGCTATACGTATCAAAAACACCTCCGTAACTGAACTCTTCATTAGACCCTTGACCCGTAATTTGAAAAACGCCCATACTTGCACCTTTTAATTTTCCTAAATCGCCATTGGCTGTTGAAACAATTTTTTCTACACGTTCGCTTGCATCTTTAGTTGCTTTTTCTATTAAATCTTTCTTAAGTCCAGGAAGTTCAGAATAGGTGTATTGTATAGGATTGGATGTTAATTCAATACCCGAATTAATCAATTCCGAAGTTTTGCTCGAAACTGCTTCGATTTTAGCCATTAAAACATTGTTTTTTCTGCTTTTGAACGTAATGTTTTGAATCGCCTCATAACCATCAAAAACTTGTTCGTAACTCGTTTGGAAATTGGCTTGTGGATTTTCTGTACGAATTTCTCGGAATTTTTTTTGAAACACAACTGCATTAAACGCAAATTCTTCAGGTTTAAAACCTTTGCTAATAAAGAAATCAGAAACCGTTTTTTTGTCCGCTGTAATTTTATTATAAGCCGATTTTAAATCAGGACTTGTTGCCGTAAAAGTGCCCGACCAAAGAATTTCATCTGAAACAAAATCAGTTGTACCTAATCCTGTAACCGAAATACTGTCTAGATTTTGATTTCTGTTTTTAAAGGAATTGCCTAAAATAAGTGCCGTTAGTACAATTGCAATTGCTATTACTAATGTTGGAAAAGCGTTTTTTATCATTATCAGGGATTTTACTTAAAAAATTAAAAAGGAAAATTACAATAAAAAACGGGTCTTAATGTATTGAAAATGTTAAAAACCCAAAACCATTTTTGCAATAGTGAAATAAATCAAAATTCCGCAAATATCGTTACTAGTTGTAATAAACGGACCCGTGGCTAATGCGGGGTCAACACCAAATTTATCCAACAATAAAGGGATAAAAGTTCCGATTAACGAGGCAATAATAATTACAGAAATCAAAGCACCTGAAACAATAAAACCTTCAATATATTGCAAGTCCAAAAGAAAATGACCCCCAACAAATAAAATAGTTGCTAAGATGGCACCATTTAATAAACTTAATGAAATTTCTTTTATTAATCGATTGAAAATCGAACCACTCAATGTCTTGTTTGCCAAACCTTGTACGATAATTGCAGAAGATTGAACACCTACATTTCCCGCCATAGCTGCTACAAGTGGTGTAAAGAAAAACAGTTTTCCGTGTTCGTCCATCGCTCCCTCGAACAATCCTAAAACCCGAACGGTAATAAAACCGCCTAATAAGGCGAGTACCAACCAAGGCAATCGAGCACGCGTCAAGTCCAAAATACTATCATCGGCCTCGACGTCTTGCGAGATACCGGCAGCCAACTGGTAATCCTTATCGGCTTCGTCCTTGATTACGTCGACAATGTCATCAATCGTGATTCGGCCCACTAATCTACCCAATTCGTCTACCACAGGAATGGCTTCTAAATCGTATTTTTGCATGATTCGAGCCACTTCAACGTCTTCATCGTCTACTTTTGCAAAATTCAGTTTAGCAATATAAATGTCTTTAATCGGTGTTTTTGTCGAAGTCGTCAATAAATCCTTCAGTGAAAGTCGGCCTTTCAAACGGTCTTCGTCATCTACTACATAAATCGAATGTACACGTGAGATATTTTCAGCCTGGATTCGCATTTCTTTGACGCAAGTCAATACATTCCAGTTTTCGTTAACTTTGACCAACTCTTTGTGCATGATTCCACCAGCGGTATCTTCATCATAACGCAATAAATCGACAATGTCTTTGGCATGTTCTACGTCTTGCAACTCGCTGATTACCTCCTCTTTCTTTTGTTGCGAAAGTTCGGCAATAATATCGGCAGCGTCATTGGTTTCAAGTTCGTCCAGCTCTTCCGCAATTTCTTTTGAAGAAAGTCGACTTAAAATATTCTCTCGTAAATCCTCGTCTAATTCAAGCAGAATCTCAGCGGTTTTCTCACTGTCAAGTATTCTAAAAATATGTGTGGCGTCGTCAAAATCAAGTTCGTCCAGAATTTCTGCTATATCAGCATGGTGTAAATCGTTGAGCAAAATTTCCAAATCATGGTCGTTTTTACTTTCGATTAATGCTGTTACTTGCTCTATAAATCCCTTGCTGACTTTAAACTGCATCGGCTTCTATTTTTAGGGTAATGTTGATGAAATCTTCCACGCTCAATTGTTCCGGACGAAGGTCAAATATGTTGTCTTGACGCAATTCTTCCGAAAGATCCATGGTTTTCAAGCTGTTTCGCAATGTTTTTCTTCTTTGCTGAAAAGCGGTTTTTACTACTCTAAAAAACATTTTTTCGTTACATGGCAACGTATAATCATCTTTTCGAGTCAACCGTAAAACGCCTGATTTTACCTTTGGCGGCGGAATAAAAACGTGTTCGTCTACCGTAAATAAGTATTCGGCATCGTAAAAAGCTTGCACTAAAACCGATAAAATCCCGTAGGCCTTCGTTCCTTTTTTCTCACAAATACGTTGGGCTACTTCTTTTTGAAACATTCCTGAAAATTCGGGAATTTGGTTGCGTAATTCTAGTGCTTTAAACACAATTTGCGTAGAAATATTGTAAGGAAAATTTCCAATAATGGCAAATTGTTTTCCTTTGAAAACTTCACTGATATCGTATTTCAAAAAATCTTTCGCAATAATTTTTCCGTGCAATTTGGGATAATGCACTTCGAGGTATTCCACCGATTCATTGTCGATTTCCACAACGTAAGTAGTGACCGGTTTTTCGAGCAAATACTTGGTTAAAACCCCCATTCCTGGACCAATTTCTAAAACAGTTTCATAACCGTTCAATTGCAATGTATCGGCAATGTTTTTGGCCACTTCTTCATCTTTTAGGAAGTGTTGTCCGAGGTGTTTTTTTGCTTTTACTTTTTCCATTTATTTTTTATTAGCCACAGATTATAAGGATTAAAGGATTTTTAGTAAAAAGTAATCTGTGTGAATCTTTTTATTCTGTGGCGAAAAATTTATTTATGTTCCGAAATCACTTCTAGTTCTGTTCGGAAAGCCAACATCTTCTCGCCAAAAAGCGCTTGTCCTTCGTCACGCAATTTTGGTGCATCTTCTTGGTAATACTTTTCCAACGTTTCTTTCGAATCGGTGGTGTATTGAATCGAATAAGTGGTTCCGCCCATTTCTTCTTCTACCAAAACTTTTACCATTCTAGCATTGGAAAATTTTCCAGTCGCCAAAACATCGTTGATGTGTTTTTCTTGCATCCACTGCATCCATTGGTCGTGGGCACTTTCGTGAATATTTATCGTAACGTTATATATAATCATTTGATTTGAGATTTTGGAATTAGGATTTGGGATTTTGAATTTAAGATTTAAATATTGGAATTTAGGAATTGGTGTCTCCACGAATTTCACGGAATTTTCGGCGTGCTTCGATAAAGTGGATGCTATCTTGGTGGTCAAAAATCATTTTTTCGTATAATGGCTTTGCCAATTCCGGTTGCTTGAATTGTTCTTGGTAAAGTTCAGCTGAAAAAAACAGCGCTTCATCTACATAAATTCCGTCCGAATGTAAGTCGATGATTTCTTTGTACAAACGCAAAGCTTCAGTATAATTGCCCAACTTTTCATTTATTTTTCCCATTCGAAGTAAAGTTACCCCTTGGATTTCGTCTCCTTTGTGTTCGGATAAAATTTTAGAAAATTGAGTCAAAGCCAAATCATTTTTATTTTGATACCGCAGGTAATCGCCTCTTGCAAATTTTTTCAAAGCTACTTGGGCAGAATCGGCAACGGTATTGTCGTTTATTAACAAAAAATATTCTATTGCATCATTTGCAATCAATTGAGTGGATGCTGATTTCAAAACTTTAAACTGGCTTTGTGCCCACTGAAAATCGCCTTGAAAATAACTCGTTTTGGCCACCTTTAAACTGGCTTGGTGTCCGATTTCGTCGTTTTTTAAATCCTCTTCAATTTGTGAATAATAAATCAAAGCCTGATTAAACTGTTCTTGCAATAGCAAAATATCGGCGAGTTGCATTTTTAACTCCGCTTTTTGATAATCATCCAATTCAAAATTAAGTGCGTTTTTCAATACAGCCTTCCCTGCTTCTGGGTCTTCCAGTTGAAAAGCAAAAAATTCTGCTTGAAGTTCTTGCAACGAAATGGTAAATGGGCTTACGCCAAATTTTTTCAAAGCCAGTTCGACATCGGTTTTAATAACTGCATACTCTTTAGGAGTAGCTTTTTCGATTCGATTTCGCAATAAAAAAGCATTCGAAAATATTTGTAAATCTAAATCTTGCGTGTTTTCCAAAACAAAGTTAATAATGGAAACAGCTGCTTCGTCTTGGTTTTCTTCAATTGCCATTTCGGCCAAATTCACAATATTCGAAAACGTGTCGGGATTGCGTTTGTAAATCGCTTTTTCTTGAATAAACGCCTTGCCGTACTCTTTTTGTTGGACATAAAACCAACTCAAGAACTGGTTCCAATAAATATCTTGATTTTTTTGGGCTTTTAAAATCAATGCTTTACGCAAAGTTTCGACAAAGGCTTCATCGCCTTCTTCCATCATGAACCGTGAAAGATAATTTTGAATAAACAGCGTTGATTGTGGATTTTTTTCGCCTTCTTCGAGCAATTTTTCGATCATCAAATCTACTTTTCCTTGTTGACCATACAAAACTGCAATTTGCTGATTAAAGCTGAATTTTGGTTCCAACGTTAAAGCTAAAGTGTAGGATTTCAAGGCATAATCGAGCAAGGATTTCTTTTCGAAATTCATTGCAATCGCATACACATTTGAAGGATTCGTATTGATTTCATCCAGTGCTTTTTCATAGTTTATTACCGCATTTTTCTCGTCTTTTTGCAACTGATAATTGTATCCCAATTCGATAAAAAGACTGGCTTGTTTGTATTTTTCCAATCGTTGTTGAATGAGCTTTCCTGCTTTTTCAAACTGCGATAATTGTTGGTAAGACTCTACTGTTCTTTGAAAATAAATGGAATTTCCCGGTTGTTTGGCCAACAATTCTTCATAGGAAACGAGGGCTTTTTCGAAATCACCTTTTTCAAAATAATTCGCAGCCAATTGCTCGTTTTGGGCAAAAACCGAAAACGTCAAAAGTAAGAACAAAGCTGAGAGTATTTTTTTCATGAAATAACGCGTAGTGATTTTTGAAAATTAGTTCTTTTTGTAATTCTAGGAGTAAAATTAACGTTAAAATTTAAAGGCTGCTTTGTGATGAAAAACAGCCTTTGAATTTATGCATGGGTTAGTTGATTATATCAAATCCGGTATATTTTCGCAACACTTCTGGAATTACGATTCCTTCAGGTGTTTGGTAATTTTCTAATATTCCCGCTAAAACACGTGGTAAAGCTAATGAACTTCCGTTTAAGGTATGTGCCAATTGTGTTTTACCATTTTCGTCGCGGTAACGCAATTTCAATCGGTTCGCTTGAAAGGTTTCAAAATTAGAAACCGAACTGATTTCCAACCAACGGTCTTGTGCGGTTGAAAACACTTCAAAATCATAGGTCAATGCCGAAGTAAAACCCATATCGCCGCCACAAAGGCGTAAAATTCGATACGGTAATTTTAATTCTTGGAGAATTTCTTTTACATGTTCTACCATTGTGTCCAATGCTTTGTAGGAATTATCTGGATGTTCGATCCGAACGATTTCGACTTTGTCAAATTGGTGCAAACGGTTCAAACCACGAACGTGTGCTCCATAAGAACCCGCTTCACGACGGAAACAAGGCGTGTAAGCCGTGTTTAATATCGGTAGGTCTTTTTCGTTTAGAATTACGTCGCGGTACAAATTGGTAACCGGAACTTCTGCCGTTGGAATCAAGTACAAATCATCAATGGTGGAATGGTACATTTGTCCTTCTTTGTCGGGTAATTGACCCGTTCCATAACCTGAAGCTTCGTTTACCAAATGCGGCACTTGCACTTCATTGTAACCTGCAGTGGTATTTTTATCTAAGAAATAATTGATCAAAGCGCGTTGCAATTTGGCTCCTTTCCCTTTATAAACTGGAAAACCCGCTCCTGTAATTTTATTTCCCAATTCGAAATCGATGATGTCGTATTTTTTAACCAAATCCCAATGGGGTTGCGCATTTTCGTGCAAAACCGGAATTTCGCCTTCTTCAAAAGCGACTACATTGTCTTCTGGTGTTTTTCCCTCTGGAACTAAATCGCACGGAAGATTGGGTAGGAGGTATAATTTCTGCAATAAATCGTCGGCTAATGCGTCGGCTTTTTCGCCCAGATCTTTGCTTTTTTCTTTCAACACAACGGTTTTGGCTTTCAAGATTTCGGCTTTTGATTTTTCACCCAATTTCATTAAAGCGCCAATGTCTTTGGACAATTTATTAGATTCGGCCAAGGTGTTGTCTAGTTCCACTTGAGTGGCGCGACGGTTTTCGTCTAGTGCAACTACTTCTTCCACAATCGTAGTGGCATCCATATTTCTTTTGGCCAATGCCTGAATTACTTTTGCTTGATTTTCTCTAATAAACGCGATCTGTAACATGTCTTTATTTTTTATACGAACGCAAAGATAATTAGATATTTTGGGAATTGGATAATTAGATAATGGGATATTCGGATAATTTAAGTATGCCGTTGAAATTTAAGGTGATAATCGTTATATTTGACGAAATAATTATGAGCGTTTGTTGCATTGAGATTAGCACAAATTCGCAAATTATTTTTTTAACAAATAACAAATTACTCAAAAACATTTCGATGCATTTCTCGTATTTAATAATTTATTTGCGAATTTGCAGTCAAAAACATATAGTAAAATACTTTTATGAAATCTATATTCCTATTTATACTATGCACTTTTACGAGTGCTACCTTCGCTCAAACTACGATTGACACCATTTACAGTATTGCAGAAGCCGAAATGAAATCGGCATCGGCAACAATGAATTTTTCGGCCAATCCGAATACATTGAATTATGATGTTACATATCAAAAATTAGAGTTTACCGTAAATCCTGCGGTATATTTCATCAGCGGTAAAGTGACCACGACGTTCAAAGCTTTGTCGCCCATGTCGACTGTTATTTTTGATTTAACCAATAATTTAACGGTAAGTTCTGTGAAGCAGAATAATGTTTCTATTCCCTTTTCGCAAACTCCAACGGAAGTAATAATAACGTTATCTGGTTTGGTTAATACAAATAGTTCGGCAACGGTTGAAGTTACCTACGCTGGAGCTCCATCGACCACTCAGGAAGCTTTTACCATTTCAACGCATTCTGGAACGCCTATTTTATGGACGTTATCTCAACCGTACGGCGGTAGAGATTGGTGGCCGTGTAAACAAGATTTGAACGATAAAATTGACAGTATTGACGTGTATATTACCGCTCCAAGTCAGTACACGAGTGTAGCAAATGGAATGCAAATTTCGCAAGTTACCCATACAAACGGAACAAAAACCACGCATTTTTCGCACGATTATCCGATTCCTGCCTATTTGGTAGCAATCGCTGTAACCAATTATCAGATTTTTACCCAAACAGCTGGAACGTCACCAAACACATTTCCGATTGTGAATTATTTGTATCCTGAGAATTTTACATCGGCTTCCAACAGTCTAGCGGTAACCTTACCGATAATGAATTTATTCGAAACCTTATTTGAAACCTATCCGTATTCGGCAGAAAAATACGGGCATGCACAATTTAGTTGGGGTGGCGGAATGGAACACACTACGGTTTCTTTTATGGGAAGTTTTGGACGTGAATTGATTGCCCATGAACTCGGACATCAATGGTTTGGTAACAAAATCACATGCGGATCATGGAACGACATTTGGCTCAACGAAGGATTTGCGACCTATTTGTCGGGGTTGGTTGTCGAAAATTTAGATGGAAGTACTCCGTTTGTGAATTGGAAAAATGGATTGATTAACAATATTACCTCGCAAAACGGCGGATCGGTTTATGTTCCAGAATCGGACATCAATAATGTGAACCGTATTTTCAGCGGTAGATTGAGTTACAACAAAGGAGCGATGGTAGTGCACATGCTTCGCTATAAAATAGGTGATGCAGCTTTTTTTCAAGGAATGAAAAATTATTTACTGGACGATGATTTGGCTTTTGGCTATGCAAACACAGCGGATTTAAAATCGCATTTAGAAACGGTTTCTGGAATGAGTCTGACCGAATTTTTTAACGATTGGGTGTACGGTCAAGGCTATCCGAGTTACCAATTTCAGGTACACAATTTAGCCAACAATCAAGTACAAATTACGATTAATCAAACCCAATCGCACTCATCGGTTTCGTTTTTTGAAATGCCCGTACCGGTTCGGTTATTGGGTTCGAATGGCGAACAATTGAATTTGGTTTTAAACCATACAACCAACAATCAAATTTTTATTGAAAATGTACCTTTTACCGTGACATCGATGCTTTTTGATCCGCAAAAACATTTGATTTCCAAAAACAATTTGGTAACGTTAGATGTTACACAAGTGCAACCCAATGCGCTTTTGCGGTTGTATCCCAACCCAACTTCTTCAATACTGAACTTGCAACATCCGACCGATTTAAAATTGGAGAAAGTGGTTTTTTACAACACTTTGGGTCAAACAATTTTGACTTCCACTGAAACTACTTGGGACGTGAGTGATTTTGCCAATGGCGTTTATTTTTTAAAAGTTTTTAATACCAATGGCGTTCAGACGTTTACTTTTATAAAGAAATAGTATTTTACTGCAAAGGAACTTTGTTTATTAGTCATTAATTGACACCAAGCAATTTTGGTTTTAAAAAACTAAAACTTAGAAATAGACGATTAATTTAAAAATTAAAATAAATCAAAGCAACCTACTTGAACCCTAGGACGTATAACTTCTTGCTTTGCAAAACCCTTTAACAAACATTTACATTTACCGCAGAAAGCAATAGTGTGTAAATAAAGTAGAAAACATTACTTTTGTGCGTTATTCAGAAACTGAAATTTAAAAATGGAATTACTTATCAAGCTTTCTCAATTTTTATTGAGCTTATCTTTACTAATTGTTTTACACGAATTGGGTCACTTTATCCCTGCTAAATTATTCAAAACGAGGGTCGAAAAATTTTACTTATTCTTTGACGTTAAATTCGCTCTTTTGAAAAAAACGTTCCGAGGAACCGAATACGGTATTGGGTGGTTGCCACTTGGAGGTTACGTAAAAATTTCGGGAATGATTGACGAAAGTATGGATACCGAAGCTATGGCTTTGCCACCACAACCGTGGGAATTTCGATCAAAACCCGCCTGGCAACGTTTGATTATCATGTTGGGTGGTGTTACTGTAAACTTTATTCTTGCTTTCATTATTTATATTGGAATGGCTTGGATGTATGGTGATTTATATATCAACAACAACGACGTAAAAGACGGAGTTTGGATTACCAATCCTGTTGTTGAGAAAATAGGTTTGAAAACGGGAGATAAAATCCTATCCGTTGATGGCGAAGCGGTTTCAAAATTTCATGATTTGAATGCTAAATTATTTCTAGCAAAAAATGTTGAAATCGAACGAAATGGTGTAAAGCAAACTGTAAACTTTCCTGTAAATTTTATTGATAAAATGTTTCAGGGAGAGAAGGCACCCGTTGTCGAACTTCGAATTCCTTTTGTAGTTGTTAGCCCCGAAGAAAATTCCGTGAATTCGAATGCCGTTAAAGCCAAAGACATTGTAGTAAGTTTCAATGGAAAACCTGTAAAATATGCCGATGAAGTTTTGGCACAAGTTAAAAATTTGAAAGGACAAACTGTTCCCGCAATTGTAAAACGCGATGGAAAAGAAGTTCCTGTTAATTTAAAAGTAACTGATAGTGCTAAAATGCATATTGTATATGCAGGAAGAATTGGAGCTAATAATCTGGAACAGCTCGGCACGTATCCTATTCAACGTCAAACCTACGGTTTGGGAGAATCATTTGGAGTTGGAATTGAAAAGGGCATTGATCAACTTTCAAGTTATGGTGGACAACTGAAAGCCATCTTTAATCCAAATACCGGCGCTTACAAAGGTGTTGGTGGTTTTAAAGCCATTTTCGACATTTTCCCAGAACAATGGTCTTGGCAAACTTTTTGGAGCATTACGGCCTTGTTATCCATTATGCTTGGCGTTATGAACTTATTGCCGATTCCGGCCTTGGATGGTGGTCATGTAATGTTTTTATTGTATGAAATTATTAGTGGCAAAAAACCATCGGATAAATTCTTAGAGAAAGCCCAAGTTGTTGGTTTTGTTTTACTTATCACTTTGGTACTTTTTGCCAATGGAAATGATATTTATCGTGCTATAATTGGCAAGTAAAAAAAAACAAAAATTTTTGTAAAATTATTTGCAGAAACCAAATTTAGCCCTATATTTGCACCGCTTTACAAGGCAATACGCCTTCCTCCTTAGCTCAGTTGGTTAGAGCATCTGACTGTTAATCAGAGGGTCCTTGGTTCGAGCCCAAGAGGGGGAGCAAAATTAATCCTGGTAGAAATACCGGGATTTTTTGTTTTAAACAAATTCTGCTTATGGACTACTGTGTTTATATTTTACATTCTGCAAAATTAAATCGATTCTATATAGGTTATACTTCAGATTTTGAGACCCGAATTGAATTTCATAAAAACGCAGCTGCTCATAAATATACTTCGAACGCTTCTGACTGGATTGTTTTTCTGAAAATTCTTTGCAAAAGCAAATCGCAAGGTCTGAAGATTGAAAAGCATATTAAAAAAATGAAAAGCACTAGATATATTGAAAACTTACTGAAATATCCTGAAATTATCTTGAAACTCTTAGAAAAATACAGTTAATCTGACTGTTAATCGAGCCCCGAAAGCTTTCGGGGTTGGTTCGAGCCCAAGAGGGGGAGCAAAATTAATCCTGGTAGAAATACCGGGATTTTTTGTTTTAAACAAATTCTGCTTATGGACTACTGTGTTTATATTTTACATTCTGCAAAATTAAATCGATTC
>NZ_JBIPPD010000262.1:0-3914 GCF_044368625.1 Flavobacterium sp.
TCTTGAAACTCTTAGAAAAATACAGTTAATCTGACTGTTAATCGAGCCCCGAAAGCTTTCGGGGTTGGTTCGAGCCCAAGAGGGGGAGCAAAATTAATCCTGGTAGAAATACCGGGATTTTTTGTTTAATAAAAGTTTCACTATTATATTGGTTATTTTTTTCTACCATTATAATTTACTCCTTTTAATTTTTATTATACTTCTTTACACTCCAAAAAAGGCCAACTTTTAGGTGTACTTCTCAACAAGTCATTTTAATACACCATACCAAGCTATTCAACCTGAGTTCGATAATTGTTATACCTATTTTAGTTTTGGTATAGCATTTAGCCGTGAGACCCATTAAAACGCCCTTTTTAAAGCAGAGTGAATTTGTTTATAACCTAAGCCGCAACTATTTTGTTCAAAAAATAGTTGGTAGAAGCAAAAGAGCAATCATTACAGAAGTAAGAAACGATTCTTACTGGCATTTTTTATAATTTTTTAATCACATACGTTACAATTCCCCAAATGATTAACTGATTCTCCTCGGTAACTTGAATGGGTTGATAACTTGGATTTTCAGGCATCAGGTAGAGCTCGTTATTTTCGAGTCGGATGCGTTTTACGGTAAATTCGCCATCGAGCAAACAAATGGCTATTTTATTGTTTCGAGGCTCTAAACTTCGGTCGACAACAAGTAAATCTTTATCGTGAATTCCTGCATCAATCATCGAATTTCCTTCGACTTGGACATAAAAAGTGGCGATTGGATTTTCGACCAAAACTTGATTCAAATCGATACTAGCTTCCATAAAATCCATAGCCGGGGATGGGAATCCTGCGGAAACGGAATGACTGATAAACGGCAATTTAATCACGCTGTTCAGTTCGGGTTTGAAAAAAGTGAGCTTTTGATTGATTACTGACATTTTACTTTCATGATATCGGTTATTTGTGTGGTGTATTTGGGCGAAAGTCGTGTTTGCTTCATATTCCAAGTTTTATCGCCTTGAGTGGCCAACTTTACTTTTCGGTCGCCTGCTTTTTTATTGATCCGATCCATTAGTTGCATCAAGGCAAGATGTTTTGGGTTTTCTTCTTCAAACAATTGAAATTGTTTTTGGTCTTCGTTGGTCAATTGTGTGACAATTACACCTGCTTTGTGAAACTTTTGTCCTTTTAGATTATCGTATAAGTATTCTAAGCCTTTGATGGCAGTGTTGCTCAACGTAATTCCTGAATTAGTTTCAAAAGGAATGTTGATCAATTTGTGATAATACTTTTTTCGACCCGGATTTTCTTCATCTAAAACACCTAAAAAAACCATAAGACTATGGCAACATGATTTTTGCTTGCGCAACTTCTCGCCACAAACGGTTGCAAAAGTAGATATGCGTTCCCGCAAATCGTCGTACTCTGATATCTTTTGAGGAAAACTACGGGTAACGGCGATGCTTTTTTTGTTTTCCGGTTCGTCGATTCCTAAAACTGATTGGCCCTGGAGTTCTGCAATCAATCGCAAACCTACAACACCCATTTGGTTTTTAATAAAATCTTTGTGGTGAGGTTGTACAAAATCATAAGCGGTAAGGATGTTTCGAGCCCTCATTTTTTCACCCAATCGCCGACCAATTCCCCAAACATCGCCAATTTTAGTCCATTTCAAGGCTTTAATTCTCTTTTCTTCCGAATCGATAATGTGAACTCCTTGGGTTTGAACAGGAAATTTTCTGGCAATTTTATTGGCAATTTTAGAAAGTGCTTTGCTAGAGCCAAAACCTACACAAACGGGAATACTCAACCATTTGGCAATTTTGGATTTCATTTCTTGTCCGTACATTTTGTAGTTATCGACTTGCATTCCATCAAAATTCAGAAACGCCTCATCGATGCTATAAACTTCGATATTGGCAGAAAAAGTGGCTAGAATGTGCATTACACGACTGCTTAAATCGCCATACAAAGCATAGTTGGAGGAAAAGACGATAACATTGTGTTTTTGTAATTCTGCTCGAACTTTAAATTCTGGAGCACCCATTGGAATTCCTAATGCTTTGGCTTCGTCACTTCTGGAAATAATGCAGCCGTCGTTATTGGACAAAATGGCAATGGGTTTTCCTGCGAGTTCTGGTTTAAAAACCCGTTCGCAGGAAGCGTAAAAATTATTGCAATCGACTAGTGCATACATTCTACAAAATTACAGAAAGTGCGTTTGTATTAGAGGTAGCAAAAGTTAATTTTAGCAAGATGTTGATAACCTTTTTACCGTAAAAAACGCCAAGCATGATAAATTGCCCCTTTAATTTTTTTAGCGAATAATATGATTCATTTATAGATGCACATTTTACATCGAGTTTAAAAACACCTATAAAATTTGTGCTTCTATATTGTTAAAGTTTACAGTGATAAAAATAAAAACTAAATATTATGGTATTTTTGAAAGAAAAACATAATGATTAAAAAGTTACTTCTCTATTCGAGTTTAATATTTTCAATATTGGGTATTTCCCAAAATACAGTAGGCGTTATTACGAATACTTCGCAGTCGTACAACGGATATACTCTTTTTACTTCTCATACAGAAACATTCTTGATCAATAATTGTGGACAAGTGATAAAGCAGTGGAACAGCACTTTTAATCCGGGAAATTCCGTGTATTTATTAGAAAACGGAAATTTATTAAGAGCAGGTAGAACCAATTCTACCGATATTGTTTTTGGAGGTCAAGGGGGCGTTGTGGAACTTTACAGTTGGGAAGGGAATTTACTGTGGCAGTTTTTTTACGACACCCCTCAGTATCGTCAACACCATGATATTTTTCCAATGCCCAACGGCAACGTCTTAATCTTGGCTGCCAAAGTAATGACCAATGCTCAAGCCATTCAGGCGGGACGGAATCCTGCGTTATTGCCTCAGTCGGTTTTATATTCTGAACAAATTGTTGAAGTCCAACCTGTAGGTTCAAATCAAGGAACTATTGTTTGGGAATGGGACATAAAAGATCATTTGATACAGGATTTTGATGCGACAAAGGATAATTTTGGCGTAGTATCTCAAAACCCACACAAATTAGACATCAACTTTACAAACGGCGGAAACGGTAATTCTAATTGGTTACACGTTAACTCGGTTCAATACAATGCAGATTTGAATCAAATCGTTTTAAGTTCAAGAAATTTGAGTGAAATTTGGATTATTGATCACTCCACGACAACAGCACAAGCAGCCACTGGATCTGGTGGTGTTTATGGCAAAGGAGGCGATATACTCTACCGATGGGGAAATCCCCAAGCCTATAAAATGGGCACCGAACTAGACCGAAAATTGTTTGGACAACATTATCCGCATTGGATTCCTAACGGACTCATAGATGCTGGAAAAATAATGCTATTTAACAACGGGATCGGGAGAGAACCTTTATTCTCGGAAGTATTTATTTTGAACCCTCCCACGACCAGCCCGGGGTTTTATGTATTGAATACAAGCAGTACTTTCGGACCACAAGTTCCCGATTATATTTATGCAGATATGAGTGCAATCCCGTCGCCATTTAGTTCTAACATTTTAAGTAGTGCAGACCGATTGCCAAATGGGAATATATTAATATGTGAAGGAAATACGGGTGAAATTTTTGAAATAAACAGTCAAGAAAATATCGTGTGGAAATATATAAATCCAGTGCACAATGTAACGGGTGTTAAAGCAACTCAAGGAGGAGCTGTTCCAGCAGTTCGAACGTTATTTAGAGCTACAAGATACAGCGAAAATTACCCTGCATTTGTTGGCAAAAACCTCACTCCTGGCAACCCAATTGAATTAAATTCGCAAATAAATGCAGCTTGTAGCATTTTAAACGTTGACCAAAATAAAGTAGCAGATTTAAATGTAAGTCCAAATCCAACTGCAGATTTAGTGCATCTTAATTCAGATG
>NZ_JBIPPD010000184.1:0-6581 GCF_044368625.1 Flavobacterium sp.
GCTTTTTTTTGAGTTTTTCATAAATAAAAAAAGTTTATTGAAACGAATTTCAATAAACTTTTGGAAACGTCAAATTTTATAATGCTTAACAGCTGTTTTACCAACTATTTTTGACTATTAAACCTGTCAAAATTAATTATAGATTTTTCTGTGTTTTTAATTAAAAGTCTAAACGAATGCGTTTTGACTTTAAAATCAGTACAATTATTTTTTATTGGGCAATTCTGTAAAACCCATATTAAACAGCGTAAATGCCTGAATATCTGCAGCTTCTTCGATGGTTTTCGATACTGGTTTTCCAGCTCCATGACCTGCATTGGTTTCAATTCGGATTAAAACAGGGTTAGCTGCTTTTTGTTTCGCTTGCAATTCAGCAGCAAATTTAAAACTATGTGCGGGAACTACTCTATCATCGTGGTCGCCTGTGGTTACTAAAGTTGCGGGATAACTCACACCCGTTTTCACATTGTGAACGGGCGAGTATTTCAACAAATAATCAAACATTTCTTTGTTGTCTTCGGCGGTTCCATAATCGTAGGCCCAACCTGCACCAGCGGTAAATGTGTGGTAACGCAACATATCTAAAACGCCTACAGCGGGAAGTGCGACTTTCATCAAATCAGGACGTTGGGTCATTACAGCACCGACTAAAAGTCCGCCGTTTGAACCTCCTCGAATGGCTAGATAATCGGAAGACGTATATTTTTGTTCAATCAAATATTCGGCTGCCGCGATAAAATCGTCAAACACATTTTGCTTTTTCAATTGGGTTCCGGCATCATGCCACTCTTTTCCGTATTCACCACCACCTCGTAAATTAGCTACGGCATAAATCCCGCCTTGTTCTAACCAAACGGCATTTGCAATACTGAAAGAAGGTGTTAAGCTGACATTGAATCCACCATAACCGTATAAGATAGTTGGGTTTTTTCCGTTCAAATCGGTGCCTTTTTTATAAGTAATAATCATCGGAATTTTCGTTCCGTCTTTTGAAGGATAAAAAACTTGTTTGCTTTCGTAATCCGCTGAATTGAAATCTACTTTAGGTTTCTGATATTCTTTAGAAGTTCCTGTTTTCGGGTCAAAAGAATAAATGGAACCTGGTGTGATGTAATTGGTAAACGAATAATATAAAATGGTTTCTTCTTTTTTACCTCCAAAACCACCTGTACTTCCGATGCCTGGTAGCTTGACTTCACGGATCATTTTTCCATCATAATTGTATTGTTGTACAAACGAAACAGCGTCTTTCATATAATTAGCAAAAATATACCCGCCGCCTGTTGTGGTTGAAAGTACATTTTTAGTTTCATTGATAAAAGGTTTCCAGTTTTCAGGCGTAGGATTTGACGCATCAACCGTAACCACTTTTTGATTGGGAGCTCCCATGTCGGTTTCGATAAATAATTTGGAACCTACATTGTCAATAATCGAATTATTGCTGTCAAAATTATTCACCACTGTTACAATTTTGCTGTTCGGTTGCTCTAAATCTTTGATGTACAATTCATTTCCATTAGTGGAAGTGGATGCAGAAATAATCAGATAACGGTTGTCTTCTGTTACTCCTCCACCTACATAACGGCGTTTTTCATTCAATCCAAAAATGACTTTATCGTCTTTTTGAGCCGTCCCCAATTTGTGAAAATACAATTTATGTTGGTCGGTTTTGGCCGAAAGCTGACTCCCTTTTGGCTTGTCGTAACTCGAATAATAGAAACCTTCATTTTTGTACCAAGAAATACCGCTGAATTTTACATCCACAATTTCAGTTTCTAATTTTTCTTTGGTTTTTGCATTCAAAATAGTAATGGTATTCCAGTCACTTCCAGCTGCAGAAGTCGAATAAGCTACAAGAGTCCCATCTTGAGAAAACGATACATTTGCCAAGGAAGTTGTAGCATCCGCTGAAAATCCGTTGGGATCGAGGAACACTTCTTCTTTACCGTCTTTATCTTTTCGATATAAAACGGATTGATTTTGCAAACCGTTATTTTTATAGAAATAAGTATAGTCCCCTTCTGTAAAAGGAGCTGAAATTTTTTCGTAATTCCATAACTTCTCCATGCGTTCTTTCAAAGCTTTTCGAAACGGGATTTGTTCGAGATAACCAAAAGTTACTTCATTTTGTGCTTTTACCCAAGCCGCGGTTTCAGCCGATTTGTCGTCTTCGAGCCATCGGTACGGATCTTTGATTTCGGTTCCAAAATAAGTAGTGGCCGAGTCCACTTTTTTAGTTTCAGGATACTTAAAAACAATGTCAACCTTTTTGTCTTCTGTTTTACAAGATAGGATGCTGGTTAAAACAACCATAGTAATGAATGTTTTTTTCATTGAAAATTATTTTATGTTCTTACAAATATAGGAAATCAATTGGGTCTTTTAGTTAAAAAGTGGAGCATATTGTCGTCTATGTTTGTAAAGCAATATCCCATTTAGTGTTGCTACCACAAGTGCCGGAACTATTCCTTCAAAATTTAGATAAACATGAAAGAAAAGGATGTTTAAGGTAAGCGGAACTAACAAAATCAGTGCAAATGCAACCCATTTATTGGCCAGTAACATAACGGCAATTAAAATTTCAAATGTGTAAACCATCGGAAATATGTAATCTACTTGTCCAAAAGATTCAATTAAATTTCCTGCGGGAACTGGAATAAATTCAAATATTTTGTTCAATCCCGACAGCAACAAAATTAGTCCTAAAATGATTCGAATAATTTGAGTAAATTTTGAATTCATAATAAATAGTTTAAAATAATTAGTAATTGTCTAAAATTAATAAATAATTCCCAAACTATTGATAGATAATGTGTAAAAATGCTGAATTATAAAAAAACCGCTTCTTCTGAAGCGGTTCATCAATTGTGAAATTTTGAAAAGTTTATTGTACAGTTACCGGAAAGCTTACTTGAACATCAGTTTCTCCGCCTGCATTGGTAATGTCTCCCGACGCTACATTTTCGCCCGCTTTATTAGGCTCATGTTTCAAAATAACCGTTAAATTTCCTGATTGTGCAGTTGCCGATGGCGTAAATTTAAAGTCTAAACCTATTGGCTTGTTATTTACATCTAAATCTGCATAAGTAAATGTACCCGATAATCCGCCGGATGCTGAAAAAAAGAACTGGTGTTCATCACCCTCTTCTTTAACTTCAAGCGAGATATTATCAATTGGAGTGGTCAATTCGTTTAACAGAGAAACGGTTCCGTTGTATGTAGTTGAAACCATTAAACTTCCGGTGGAAGTAATTAATGGAGCATTAGGGCCATCGCCATCCAAGTCTCGTGAAGTTAAAATCACGGGAGTTCCGCCGCCTTCTGGTGTCAATGTTACCGTAACTGTGGTAATTACTTCTTCTTCATTAACCGGCTGGCTGTTGTCGTCGTTTGAACAAGAGTTAAAAGAAAGTAAAGCGATTAAAGCAATTGACGTTAGTTTGAATGTTTTCATGATTGTAAATTTTTAGTTTTTTTAATAATTAATTTTAATTTGAACTGCAAAATTTCGCCCCATATCGTCCACATAAAAGCGGGTGCGGTTGAGGTAATCTCGGTAGTTCGTGTTGAACAAGTTTTGGATATTAAATCCGATTGTAATTTTAGATTTTTCAAAAGTGGCAAAGCGCATTTCACTGCTAAAATGTATTTGGTGATAGCCTAAAGGTGGCTGACTGATTTTGACCAAAGTTGGTACAAGTTCGCCATCAACAGGAACTTCAGCAATAAAATCGTTATTAGGAAAACGATTTTGGGTAAATACCAATTCGCTTTTCAAACCCAAAATCAAATGATTCCATTCTTGCCTTTTAAACTGAATTGCATTGTTCCAATTCAAAGGTGGCATATCGATCAAAGCTTCTTTGTTGTCCTGGTCTTCTGCATAAATGAAGGCAACTGTCGTTTGGTAGCTGAGGTTTTTCGCGAAATTATAATTTGCAGAAACATCAATTCCCATCAGTCTGGCGTTGACTTGTCGGTATTCCCAAACTGGAAAAGCACCTCTATTGGACTGTTCCAAACCTGTAGGTTCAAGCAACGTAAAATTGTTGATGAAATTCAAATAGGGATTGATTTCCAAAGCAAATTTGGTTGAAGTGAAAGCCAAAGTAGTTGAAATCTTTATGGCTTTTTCTCGCTCCAATCGCAAGTCGCCCAACTCGATTTGTCCTGTTGAATGATGCAATCCATCGCTAAACAATTCTGCTGGATTTGGACTTCTGCTGGCCAAACTGATATTGGAAAACCACTTCAAATTCTGATTCGCTTGGTATTTTGTACCAATGCTTCCCGAGAAATTATGGTAGGTAAAAACAGGATTCGTTTTCCATTGTGTGCCAAAATCGCCCGTGATAATCTCAAAAAAATCAGTGTCGTACTTTCGTTCGGTCCAACGGCTTTTCAAGTAAAATTTGGTAGCATCAATCCGACTAAAGTCATAGCGCAAACCGGTTTCGAGTTCCAATTTTTCGCTTAATGCAAAAGTGCCAATGCCATAAACACCCGCCTCAAACTTGTCATAATCCGGAATCAATGGCCGAACACCCGTCTCTGTATTTGCAAAATTGTTTTGGTAAACACCGCTGATTCCAAATTTATATTTCGAAATTTCACTCGTAGAAGTCTCCAAATCAGCAAGTACTGTATGTGTCGATAACAACAAATCCAGCGAAGGTTTGTTTCTTGCATCGCCTCTACGAATGTCATATTCCAAACGTTCGTTCAATTGAAATGCATATTGTAAATTCAATTTTCCAATGTTTGAAAAAGTTTTGTAATAGTTTAGCTTACCCAAATAATGTTGCACTTCCTGTTTCGGCGCGTTGATGCTATACGTAAAATCGTTTACTAAAGAAGGAGTGCCGCTGTTGATGGCCCTCACCAAATCAGCAATGTTTCCAGAATGAGAAGCCCTTAAGATTCCGATTTCGGCATTGTAGTAACTCAAAAAAGCCGAAAATCCCGAATTTTCACCTTTGAACCCCAATCCTGCAGAGAAATTTCTCTCACGGTTTCCAGTGTTCGACAGTACATAATTGGGACCTTCAACATCTCCAAGGTGTTTAAATGTACCTTGCAAATTCCAGTTCCACCCCGTTTCATATCCTTTAAAAAGTGATGAAGAAATACTGCCGCCACGTCCGTTTGAGGCTCCATTCATAATTGTTTTTCCGTAAAGTGTATCTCTCACAGGAATTGGCAGTGGTTCTATGAGAACTACGCCACCAATCGCATCGCCTCCATATTGCAAGCCCGAAGCTCCTTTTATGACCGATACTTTTCCTGCTGTATTGATGTCCAAGTTTGGCGCGTGTTCTAAACCCCATTGTTGGTCCTCCAAACGAACATTATTGTTTATAATCAAGACCCGACTGCTGTGCAGTCCATTGATGATAGGTTTTACTATGGTGTTTCCTGTTTTTAAGGAAGACACACCTGATATTTCCTTCAAAGCATCGCCTAGACTGCCACTGCTGTATCTTTCAATTTGATCGGTTTTCAGTTCTTTTCTATCGGAAGTCGCATTCGTCCTGAGATTGTTGTCTCGAATTACAATCTCGGATAAAGCGGCTATCTCTTCCTTGAGTTTAAAATCAATAATTGCATCATCCGAAAGGTAAACCACAGTGTCAAGCGTTTTAAATCCCAAAAACGAAACCACGATTCGGTTTTTACCCAAAGGCAATTCCATTTCATAATTTCCCGCAGGATCGCTTGTGGTAAAATGTGATCCTGAATGGATGTGGCCACCGCCAAGAGGTTCGTTTTTTTCGTTCGTAATTTTCCCGCTAACTTTGTTTTGGGAATATACAAACGATTGATTTCCAATAAATAGGAAAACAAGTGCTACAAAATAACGCATTGATTTTGAAAAATCTAAAATGATTATTAGAACTAATTTTCAGAAGAAAATAGTCCGATAAAGAGCAAAATGCTCAAATTTTAATTAACAAATAGAGTAGGGAGGTCCTCGAAGAGGAGGATGATTTCCTAAGAAAAAGGAAGGCGTTTCATTATAAAAAAAGCTATATCTAATAGCTTCAAAAGTTTGTTTGAATTGAAATGAAGTATTTTCACTTGCTATAAACGAGCTAAAAGTAAATTCGCAAACAAAACACTCTTGGTGGTTGTGATCGTTTACATGTACATCTTGATTTTGAGAATCAAGTTGTACAACAATGCCATCATAATTTAAAAAATGCTCATACGAATGCAACGATTGAAACAGTATTGCGAACAATACTGAGAACGTCAAGCATACGTTTAATAGGGCAAATTTTTTCTTCATCGTGTTGCAAAGGTAGTACGCGAATAGAAAAAACGGTCTTATTTTAACATTTTAAAATGAAAAAACCATTAAGAGGCCAAGTTCTGTTAAGCTTTGTCTAGACCTAATTAACTTAATCTCTTAATGGTTTTAAAACATTGTTGTCCGATAAAAAATAACGGAATATTTATTTTTCTATATTTATAGGCGCTTAACGAGGTTTTACATTGCTTTAGCTTGTTTTTGGCTATCCTCTTGAGAATTCGTTAGACGAAAAAATATAATTTTTAGTTTCATTTATCGAGGTTTAGCC
>NZ_JBIPPD010000030.1:0-21688 GCF_044368625.1 Flavobacterium sp.
GACAAAAAAGATTGTAACGCAAAGCCCGACCCGTAGGGGAACGCCCAAAATAATTTATCATTAAGGATAATTTTAAAAGATTGATTAAATCGAAAGCCCCCCAAGTGAACGCTTCGGGGGTTTTTGGTTTAAGCAATTTTGATAATTTTATAAATTAAGAACGTTGAATTAAAAACTTTTTACTTAATCCTTATAAAATTTAAGTGACCCCGAAATACCCCCACATCGACAACAGTGATGATTTCTGGTAATATTTGTAAATGGGAGAGGGTATTATACTACAAGGAATAACGTTTTTCGACTGTAAAAGGAGTATGATTCGGAAACTATTCCTTTACCGGAATTGCGGCAATCAATTTTTTTGTGTACGCCATTTTGGGATTCGCATAAATTGCATCGGCGTCATCGATTTCCTCGATTTTTCCTTTGTTCATCACAAGCACCTGGTCGCTCATGTATTTAACAACCGATAAATCATGCGAAATGAAAATATAGGTAAAACCAAAATTTTCCTTTAACTCGTTCAGTAAATTCAGTACTTGGGCTTGAACTGAAATATCCAATGCAGAAACCGATTCGTCGCAAACTATTAATTTGGGTTGTAAAGCAATAGTTCGAGCAATGCCAATTCGCTGCCGTTGCCCTCCCGAAAATTCGTGTGGATACCTATTGAAATGGTCTGCTCCAAGTCCTACACGCTCTAAAATTTCAATGGTTTTGGTTTTACATTCGGCATCAGAGGCATACAATTGATGCACTTGCATCGGTTCCATAATGGCTTTTCCTACTGGTACTCGTGGATTCAAGGAAGAATACGGATCTTGAAAAATAATTTGAATTTCGCGTCGCAATTTTCGAAGTTCGCCGCCGTCGAGTTTTGTGATGTCTAGACCACGGTACAAAATGGTTCCCGCTGTTGCTTTGTCCAATTGCAAAATAGCATTGCCCAAAGTCGATTTTCCACAACCCGATTCTCCTACCAATCCCAAGGTTTCGCCTTCATACAATTTGAAACTGACGTCGTTTACGGCTTTAAAACTAATATTTTTCCCAAAAATTCCAGTTGAAGAAAAATATTCTTTTTCCACATTGATGACTTCCAAAAGCGGTTTTTCTGCGTAAATTTTTTTGTGAAATGCTGTTCGTTCGGCGTTTGTAATAACTTCTGAAGGTACTCTTTCAGTAAGAAAATCTTGAATCGTTGGCAGCCGTTTCAACCGAACATCAAGCGAAGGTCGAGAACTAATCAAGGCTTTGGTATAAATATGGGTTGGATTTTTAAACACTTTAAATACCGTTCCTTGCTCCACAATTTCGCCTTTATACATGACTAAAACACGGTTGGCAATTTCAGAAACAAGTGCTAAATCATGCGAAATAAACAAAATACTCATTTGATTTTGTTGCTGAATTTCTTTCAAAAGCAAAATAATTTCTTTCTGAACCGTTACATCTAAAGCCGTGGTAGGTTCGTCGGCAATTAAAATTTGGGGTTTGCAGGCAATTGCCATAGCAATCATCACCCGCTGTTTTTGTCCACCCGAAATTTCGTGGGGATATTTATTAAAAATGATTTCGGGCTGGGGTAATTTGACTTTTTCGAAGAGCGAAAGCACTTCTGTATTTGTCGCTTTTTTAGATAAGTTTGTGTGCTGTTTTAAAATTTCAGCAACTTGAGCACCGCATTTCATCGAAGGATTCAACGAACTCATCGGCTCTTGAAAAATAATCGCAATTTTTTTACCACGAATTTTCTGAAACGATTTTGCGTTTAAAGCCGTGATGTTTTCGCCTTCAAAAATGATGGAACCATTTGAGATTTTAGAAATGTTTTTGGGCAACAAACCCATAATCGCAAGTGAGGACACCGACTTTCCGGAACCGGATTCGCCTACAATTCCGAGAATTTCGTTAGGAAATAACTCATAGCTAATTTTGTGGATCACCGGAATAAACACTTTTTCTTGCTGAAAAGCAATTTCCAAATTTTCGATTTTCAGCAACGGTTGGCTCATTGTGTAAAAATAGGAATTTTAAATGTGTATTATTTCATCGTCCACTAATAAATCTTCTCTTCGAAAACGCAGAAAAATTTGAGCCACGGCTATCGTGTCCTTTTCGCAATACGTGACAATTCGGTCGATGTCTTTTTCAATATAATATACATGCCCGACCTGACTTCCATCGATATCCCCTTTTGGTGAAGGAATACCCAAGACTTTGGTCAATAATTTTAAAGAAGTGAAATGTTTGTAGTCGCCGAATTTCCACAGTTCTAACGTGTCCAAATGGGGTACTTCCCAAGGTTTTTTGCCAAACAAGTTCAGCTTTTCAGGCAATTTTATGTTGTTAATAATCATCCGTCTTGCAATAAAAGGCAAGTCAAATTCTTTAGCATTGTGTCCACACAAAACATGTTGAGGCAAGTTGAAATGATTGTTCAACAAATTACTGAAATCGTGTAAAATTTTAGCTTCTTCCCCAAAAAAAGAAGTCACTCGGAAATGTCTGATGTCACTTTTAAGCGTAAAATAGCCCACTGAAATGCAAATGATTTTTCCAAATTCTGCCCAAATTCCAGCTCTTTCGTAGAAATCTTCGGCTGAAATATCGTCTTTTCGTTGGTACTGCGTTTTGTGTTCCCACAAACTTTTGGTTTCATCGTCGAGCGAATTGTAATCGCTGGTTTCAGGGACTGTTTCAATGTCTAAAAACAGGATGTTTTCAAGGCGAATTTTCTCGATCATACTATTCGATTTAAATGGTTTATAAATTTCAACGGCTTTTTTATCGAAAATAAAGATAACTCTTTTTAGTTTTGAAATAAACAACCTGTCAAACAATTATCTTTTCAAAGAAAAATGTGATCTGAATTCTTTTGTGATTCCTCCTTCTTGATAGGTAATAGTAAACCAGTAGTCGTTTGCAGGAAGATTTTGGCAGATGTACGTTCCATCCCACCCGGATTCGGTCGCATTCATTTGTTTGATAAACCTCCCGAATTGATCAAAAATCGAAATCTTTGAAACCGAAACATTGCCAATCGAGGTAATGTTCCAACTGTCGTTGATTCCATCGCCATTTGGTGTAAAAAACCTTGGATAATCTACAATTAGAACTTCTTTACTCAAAACACCGCAACCTTCTGCGTCACGAACTGTGAGTGTGTGAACTCCAGCTGCAACATTTTCAAATTCGTTGCTGTCTTGAAAAGGACCAAAATCCAATTGGTATTCATAATCTGCCGCTGGTGCAGCAGTAATTATAATAGTTGGGTTATCGGCAAAAAATCCGCTTACGTTGAAAGTAAAGTCGGTTGCAGGAGCCGATTGTCCTACATTGGCAAACGCCGATGCTTGACAACCCGTAACAATATCGGTTATGGTAACACTGTATTGTCCGGAAGTATTCACTTCGTAGAAACTGTTTGTAGCTAAAGGAATAACTCCAATTCCATCGAACCATTCAAAAGTGAATTCTGCTTGGTTCAATCCGGTACTTAATAAAAAAGTACGTGTTGTAGTTAGAGTAAGTGGATCTACACAGATTTTTCCGTCTTGTAGGTTTACTGTTGGAATTGGATTTACAATAATCGTTGCGGTACCGTTTAAGTTTTGAGAACAAGTATCGGAGTTGTTAAAGGAAACGCTTACGAGTTCAATTACGGTAGTTTCGGTTAAAACTCCGGTGTCTAATAGCGCTAGTCCAACGGGATTTAAAGTAATGGTTTGTGTGCTTCCGCCATTGATGGTATAGGTTACAATGGCTTCGGGTGTGCCATTAAATATAATTTGTCCACTTTCGCCTTCGCAAATAAAGGAAGGAGTACCGGCAATAATAGTGGCAAAAGGTATTGAATTAACAAGCAATGATGCAGTAATAGAGGTAACAGTTGAACAAGCGGGACTTGTGATTTCGCAATAAAAATCGCCGTTATCCGCTTGAGTTATGTTGGGTATTATAAGCGTACTTGAAGTGCTACCTGCAATAGCTGTAGTGCCTTTAAACCATTGATATGTCAGATTTGTTCCCCCGGCTACAACAGAAAAAGTGGCTGTTTCTCCCACACAAACTTCTTGGTTTTGTGGTTGAGAAGTGATTGCTGCAACTTGATTTACCGTAACTTGGGCTATATTGGAAACAAGAACGCCACACGAGCCTTGGGTAACTTGAACGGTATAACTTCCGGCATCAGCAAGTGTAGTGTTACCGATGTTTAAAATAGCACTTGTTTGTCCGGCTAAAAGCGTTGTGCCTCTAAACCATTGGTAAGTAACTGCTGTACCTGTTGCATTAACGCTTAGATTTAAAGGTTGTCCTTCGCAAATGGTGGTGTTTGCTTGTGGATGAGTTGTAATTGTTGTTACGTCGGCTACTACTAATGCAACGGTGTTTGATTCGAGGGGTAAGCCGCAAATTCCCGTTATAACAACGCGATAATTGCCTTCGTCTGAATTTGATACAGAAGCTATAGTGAAGCTGGAATTGGTAGCTCCTGCAATTGCTGCACCATTAAAAAGCCATTGATAGGATAAATTTGTACCCGTGGCTGTTACATTAAAGGTCACTGACTCGGAAACGCAAGCTTCAGTACTTACTGGTTGTAAAGTAATACTCGGATTTTGATTGATGCTTACAGTTACGCTGCCATTTAAAGTTTGTAAACAAGTAACTGCGTTTGTTGCCTGTACATTTTGTAAATTAAAAGTAGTTGGAGTTACTAAAGTTGGTGTTGTAAACGTACCAAATCCAGACCCATTAATGGGCACTTGGTAATTGTTAGTTCCGTCGGTAAAATTAACTGTTGAGTTGGCTGTTCCGGTAAATAACAAGGTTGCTGTCTGATTGCTACAAATAGAGGAAGAACTGGATGAAAAACTAGCGGTTGGCAATTGAAAAACGGTTAGGGTCACATCAAATGGTGTACCAGAACAACCGTCATTTTGTGGGGTTACCGTATAAGTAACACTTCCCGAAAAGCCATTGCTAGTGAGTGTTTGATTGATGCTTGTACCGGTTCCATCAGTTGCTCCAGTAACAGCGGTACTGGCTACAACCCAAGTAAAAGTGGTGCCTGCTAAATCCGATTCTAGATTTATAGCAGTGTTTTCGCCTGAACAATAATTGACACTACCGCTAAAACTTCCAATAGGTTTTGGTTTTACACTTGCAGTAACAGCGGTACGAGAAGAACTCAAACATCCTGTAGTTGGGTTAACAACTTCTGCATAAAAAGTGCCTGGACCTAAAGGCGAGTAGGTAATTGATGCCGAAAGTAATAAAGTTCCACCAATTGGTTGACTGTACCAATTTACAATATGACTTGGATTTGAAGTTACAGAAATTGATGGAATTGGGTCTCCTGCACAACTCGTTACATCACCAGTACTAACTGCGGGAGGCAATGGAGGTAATACAGCTACTGTAAAAACATTGGATACAGTTGAGCAAAACGGAGAGTTGATGTTGGCAATATCCTGTGCTATTTTAGTTCTGAAATATGTAGTATTAGCAACACCAGGTGTGGTAAAGGAAGCACTGTTTTGTCCCAGAATATTAGTCCAATTTTCGTTATCAGTGCTCGATTGCCATTGATAGAAGTACGAAGATGTACCTGATGTACTCGCATTTAAAGTAACGCTCGCATTGGTGTCACAAGTGGTGAGAATATTAGTCGGATAACTTGGATTTGACACGGTAGTTAAATCGCCACAAGATTTAAAAGCAATATCGTCGATGGCTAAATCGTTTCCGCAACCACCCACACCATTATTTTTCATAATTAAAACTACCGAAGTTTCATTTCCAGTAGTAAAAACCAAAGCAAATTGTTGCCACAATGGCGAAGTACTTCCAAATATATTTCCTGTATTTCCAGAGCTAAGAAGAACCGTTTGCGTGTCATTCCAAATTTCAAATCGAACATTGATTGGAATTTGATTGTTGGTACAAACATTTGAAAGGGGATTATAAACATTCATCACCCAAGCTGAAAATTCAAAAGTGGTATTGACACATAATCCTGAAACGGTTCGTTTATAAAATTCTCCAGAAACATTGTTATTGGCATTTACAATCAAGCATTTTCCATTGATTCCGTCTGTGGCATCCGCACTGTGGTCGGGCGAGTTGTGCCACGAACTGTACAAGCCGGTATTGAAGTTCAAAGTATAAAAGCCATCGTTAGGAGCTCCAGTAACAAAAGGATAGGTAGTAGTTCCAGGAGCCAACGGAGGTCCAAAAGTAGTGCCATTTCCAAAACTTTCGGTGAAAATTGCATCACCGGTACTACCGCCACAAAAACCCAGTTGACCGTAAATAACGGATGTTGAACACATTAAAAAAGCAATTAATACCTGTTGAAAACTATTCATTAGAAAGAAATGAAATGTTATTAAAATATATTTTGACAAATATAATGTAAAAAAACGCAAGAAAAATACCGTTTATTCCTGCATAATTTATGAAATAGGTATTGCAGATAACGGTTTTACTGAAATTAAAGTAGGGATCAAAAGTTAAAGTTGAATGGACTTCAAAATAAGGTTTTAAAGTGCCAACATTTTATAGGTTTCTTCTATGTAAACAAAAAAGTCATCGCTATGTGGTGTTCCATTAGTTGTTGGCGCATTTTGGTGTCCCAATCGCACAATAATCAGGTCATCTTCCGGGATTACTATAACGTATTGACCCAAATGTCCTCGCATATAAAAAATGTTCTTGTTTTTGTAATCACTCAGCCACCAGCCGTAACCGTATTCAGGCGAATCTACAAATCGTGGTCGGGTAGATTTAGCCACAAAAGCGCTGTCCAAAATTTGAACTCCGTTCCATTTCCCGTGTTGCTTGTACAACTTCCCAAATCGGGCAAAATCACGTGCATTACTCGCTACACAACAATAGGCTTTGACGATTCCGTCTTCGGAGTCGGTTTGCCATAAGGCTCCATTTTCAGCACCCATTGGTTTCCAAAACGATTCGGAAACGTATGTAGCCAAACTTTTTCCTACCGCTTTTTCGATACACATGGCTAACAATTGCGTGTCGCCACTCAAATATTTATACGATTTTCCAGGTGTAGTTACGCCTTTTAAACCCAAAATCACACTTTTCAAATCTTCGTCAAAATAGGCTCTCGTGGTTATCGAAAATGGACTGTAATAACTCTCGTCCCAATTTAATCCCGACGACATTGACGACAAATCGCCTACGGTCAACTGCGACGAAAAGGCATCATTAAATGTGGGAAAAAAGTCCGAAACTTTTTGGTCTAAACCCTTTATTTTACCCTCCATAATCGCTTTTCCTAACGAAGCAGAAACGATACTTTTGGCCATCGAAAACGAATTGGATTTCGAATCTTTGGTATAATCATCATAGTAACTTTCGTTCCACAGACTGTCATTTTTAATGATTAAAAAAGCCACGGCACCAATTTTTTTATGCATGGCTTCCAGTTCAGCCGTGGGTTTAACCGAATTGTATTGTTTTGAAATCGCCCAAGGTTGTCCCACCCCTTTTTCGATTGTACGGTTGTCAAAATGCTGATAATCTTCCAAAAATGCGGTTGTATGCCCGTTTAAATAAATCGTTCGAACGGCTTTTAATAAATAATCGACATTAAAAACATACAATAAAACCACCAGTAACAGTAAAATACCAGCAAACCAAAGTAGAAATTTTTTAAGAAAACGCATCAGATATTGTTTTTGGATTTACGAATGTACATTATTTTTTTAATTTTTTGGAGCAAATCGTTCGGGCTTTTTCAGCAGTCGTAATTCCCGCTATCCGTTCTTATTGCCGCCGAAAATGGCGGCAATACCACTTCTATCGGGGCTGTTGGGGGTTTTCACATTCCTCTTGGTTTCGCTTGGAATTTGAAAAAAGGCAACTTTTCTGTACGAAAGTATTATGCCAACTCTGACGGAGCTTAAACTCCTTCCAATGTACCAAGTAGTAATTTTCTTAAAATGAAATTGAAGAAGAAATGTAATTTATTTGCTTATTAAAAAAAGTCCAACTTCGAATCTTTTTGATCATTCAACTGTAATCAATTATAGCAGTCAAAACACATCATTTGCGTCTTTGCTGCCGGAGCTTGGGGCTTGCGAGCTCATTTCTAAAACAAACTCCTTTGACTCGATGGGTTTTCATGTTCGAGCAACCATTTTTTTCGCCACAAACCACCTGCATAACCCGTTAGTGAGCCATCACTTCCGATAACCCGATGACAAGGCACTACAATCCACAATGGATTTTTGCCATTGGCGGAAGCTACAGCTCGAATGGCTTTTGTATCCCCTAATTTCTTCGATAATTCCAAATACGACACTGTTTTTCCAAACGGAATTTGTGCCAATTCCTTCCAGACGCGTTGTTGGAAATCAGTTCCTTTTGGGTTGATTTTAAATGTAAAATCCGTTTGTTTTGAACTAAAATATGCACCAAGTTCCCTAACAGCTAGCTGTAAGGTTGCAGGAATTTCCGCTGAAATTTCTTTTTCAGAATCTAAAATAGATATAGCCGAAATTCCGTTAGCGTCGCCACTAATTTGGGCTATGCCAAGCGGCGTTTTGAGGTAGGCGGTGTGCATTTTGTTTACTCGTTGTGAGAATAAATATAGGCTACTAATGCGTTAACCTCGGTATCCGACATTGCTTTTGTGATGGATAAGTTGGTTTTCATGACTTCATATTGAGTTGGATCTACAAGGGGTTGGGCATCTTTTTTCAAAAAGTTGTACATGTTTCCGTTTTTGGCTTTGTAAATTTTGACCATTTCTTGCAAACTCGGGCCAATGATTTTTTGATCGGGTTTATGGCAGGCATAACAATTTCCTTTTCCATTAAATAAAGTTTCACCGAGTTCTATTTGCTTTTGCATTTCTGAAACGTGGGTTTCAGTAGACGGCGTTTCATTTTTTTTCGCTGCATCGTTTTTGCACGAAAATAAAATTACCAGAAGTGATGTGGCTATAATTTTTTTCATGTTTGTAAAAGTGATTTTTTAGCGGTCATATATGGTATCGCTTTTATTTATTGGTTTTTATCTCACAAAAGTATAGTTTTCATCGGTGTTCGATGACCCGAGCTTGCGAACTGGCGAAGCATTTTCAATTGCTTGCGCAAAAGTGTCGTTAATGGCGATTTCATAATCGAAAGTTTACCAACCCACGTATTTAGGAGGTTCAATTTCATTTAAGTTGAGGTACACCAAAAGTTGGCCGCGGTGGTGCGTGACATGATCTTGAAGTAAATTGAGTATTTGCAATCGGGTTTTGGGTCCTGCAAAAGATGTTGCTTTTGTATCTAGCGCTTGTGGATCCGTCTTTTTAATAATTTCTGAAACTTGATCAAAAGATGTTTCTATTAAAGCAATGGTTTCTTCTTTTGAATACGATTTTTCGTCTTTCGTTTTTTCGTAAGGCTCGTCGGTGAAATAGGAGGTAGATAACCATTCCATATTTTGTTTGATATGCATCAGTTGTTGTCCAAAAGTCATTTGCCGTTCGCTAGGTTTGTAGGTATACAAATCCTCTGGCATGGCTTGAGCAACTTCTAGCAGGTAGTTTTTAGAATTGGTCCATTTTTCCAAAAAAGTTTCGGTTACTTGGTTTTGTGCTGTGGTAAGTGCGGAAACAAGTAGTAATAGAAAGGTGTATTGTTTCATTTGTAATTTGATTTTTTGTATTTGAAAATGAGGTGGCAATGTTTACTTTTTTGCGTGAGGGATTGAAGCGGAAATCCTTTTTGGGGCTTTTTTGCCCCGAAAAGATTGCAGCAAAAAGCCCGGTGCCGGAGTTTACGGAGGTACACGCCCAAAGTAAAAACACAGGTGTATTGAACTTAGTTTTTTTTGTTTAAAACTATGGCCGCTTCTTTGGCAAAATAAGTCGAAATCAAACTAGCACCCGCGCGTTTGATGCACATGAGTTGTTCCATCATGACTTGGTCGTGGTCGAGCCAACCTCTTTCGGAAGCGGCTTTGATCATGGCATATTCGCCCGAAACGTGAAAAACGGTTACGGGAATATTTACGGCATTTTTAACTTCTCGAACAATATCAAGATAGGCAATTCCGGGTTTTACCATGACCATATCGGCACCTTCTTCCACGTCCCACAAGGCTTCTTTGATGGCTTCGAGGCGGTTGGCATAATCCATTTGATAGGTTTTTTTATCTTTTGGTACGACAACATCGGCTTCTTTTGGCGCAGAATCCAATGCGTCTCGAAATGGACCGTAAAATGCAGAGGCATATTTGGCCGAATAGCTCATGATGCCCACATTTTGAAATCCGGCTTCGTCGAGACCTTGTCGCAAACGCAAGACGCGGCCGTCCATCATGTCGCTTGGTGCAACAAAATCGGCTCCGGCTTGGGCATGCGAAACCGCCATTTTTACAAGTGCATTGTTGGTAGAATCGTTTTCAACATCGCCATTTTTAATAATACCATCGTGTCCGTAAACAGAGTAGGGATCTAGTGCTACATCGGGCATAACAATCATTTCCGGGCAAGCCAATTTTATTGCTTTGATAGCTCTTTGCATCAATCCGTTTTCATTCCAGGCTTCTTTTCCGGTGTTGTCTTTTAAATCTTCTGAAACTTTTACGTAAATATTGATGGCACGAATGCCTAAAGCAAAAATTTCCTTTACTTCTTCGACCGTCAAATCAATCGATCGACGAAAAATGCCTGGCATAGAGGGTATTTCTGCCTTGTAATTTTCGCCTTCGGCAATAAACATGGGAAACATAAAATCTTGTGGACTCAATGTGGTTTCACGAACCAAGCTTCTGATGGATTCGTTGGTACGTAATCTTCTACCGCGGTTTAATGGGAACATAATTTATTTTTTTTTGAACCATTAAGAGATTGAGAAAATTAAGCTTAATGAAACTTAATTTCTTAATGGTTTAATTATTTTTATATCCAATCAATTGGATTTTCGAGGACTTTTATTAATTTTTCTTCTTCACTTCCTTTTTCAGGATGATGATCGTACACCCATTGAACGTGCGGTGGCAAACTCATCAAAATACTTTCGATTCTACCGTTGGTTTTGAGTCCGAAAAGCGTGCCTTTGTCGTGAACTAAATTGAATTCCACGTAGCGACCGCGACGGATTTCTTGCCACGTTTTTTGTTCGGGTGTGTACGCTAACTCTTTTCTTCTTTCAACAATTGGAATGTAGGCTTCAAGGAAAGAATTACCCACTTCGGTCACGAAATTGTACCAATTTTCCATTGACATTTCTTGTGTTTCTTTGCAATAATCGAAAAACAATCCGCCTAATCCTCTTGCTTCATTTCGATGTGCGTTCCAAAAATAGTTGTCGCATTGTTTTTTGTATTTCGGATAGAATTCAGGATTGTGCTTGTCGCAAGCCGTTTTACAAGTTTGATGAAAATGTTTAGCATCTTCTTCAAATAAATAATACGGCGTTAAATCTTGTCCGCCACCAAACCAAGCCTCCCCAACCCCTCCAAAGGAGGGGCTTTTTGGATACATTTCAAAATAACGCCAATTGGCATGAACTGTTGGAACCATCGGATTTTTCGGGTGAATGACTAAACTCAATCCACAGGCAAAAAAATCTGCTTCGCCTACGTTGAACATTTTTTGCATGGCTTCGGGCAATTTTCCATGTACTGCCGAAATGTTGACACCGCCTTTTTCAAAAACTTTTCCGTTTTCGATAACGCGTGTTCGTCCGCCACCGCCTTCAGGTCGTTCCCAAATGTCTTCTTTGAATTTTGCTTGACCGTCAGCGGCTTCTAATCCTGCTACAATTTGGTCTTGCAGGTTTTGGATGTATTGGTAGAATTTATTTTTCATTGTATAATTCATATAATTCCATGTCTAATGGAGATCCATTGATTGGAGTAAATTCATTTCGTAATGTTTTCTGCCAAACAAAACCATTGTTTTCAGCAACTTTTATGCTTCCTAAATTGGTTCTATGTGCAATTATTTGAAGTGTTTTCAAACCCAATTCTTCAAAAGAAAATTTAGCCATTTCTTTTATTGCAAAAGAAGTGACTCCTTTTCCTTCTCTTTCAGAACCAATGCAATAGGCAAATTCACCTATTTTATGCCTCCAATTAATCTTTTTTATAAGCATTAAACCAACTATTTTCTGATTGTTATTATCTCGAATAGCTAAAGTAAAATTTGTCTTTTCTTCTATTTCTTTAGTTTTGATGGCAATATATTCTGCCGATTTTTCTAAAGAACTATTCATTTCCAATGTTACTGGAAAAAACAATTTTAATTGTTCATTATTATCTGAAATAAACTGAAATAACTGATTTGCATCAGTTGGTTTTAATTTGTCTAATATATAATTTCCAGTATTCAAATTACTGACCGTATTCCTTTACCGCATCAATAAACGCTTTTGCGTGATCCACAGGAATGTTTGGTAAAATCCCATGACCTAAATTTACGATGTATTTGTCTTTACCGAATTCGTCGATCATTTCGTGTACCATTTTTTTAATAACAGGAATTGGCGAAAGCAATCTTGATGGATCGAAATTTCCTTGCAAGGTGATGTTTCCACCAGAAAGATATCTCGCATTTCGTGGCGAACACGTCCAATCTACACCTAATGCCGAAGCTCTACTTTTTCCCATTTCGTTTAGAGCAAACCAGCAGCCTTTTCCGAAAACAATAACGGGAGCGTCGTCTGCCAAAGCTTCTACGATTTGGTTGATGTATTTCCAAGAAAATTCTTGGTAGTCAACTGGCGAAAGCATTCCGCCCCACGAGTCAAAAATCTGAACGGCATTGACACCCGCTTTCACTTTTTCTTTTAAATATAAAATGGTTGTATCGGTGATTTTTTGTAATAAAACGTGAGCTGCTTCGGGATGTTGGAAACAAAAACCTTTAGCTTTATCAAAACTTTTTGAACCTCGACCTTCAACCGCATAACACATAATGGTCCAAGGCGAACCTGCAAAGCCAATCAACGGAACCTCGTCGTTGAGCATTTCTTTGGTTAATTTAATGGCATCAAATACGTATTGTAACGTTTCATGAACATCAGGAACAATGACTCTTTCTACATCTTGAATGGTGCGAATTGGATGCGGAACGAAAGGACCAATATCTTCTTTCATGATTACATCAATTCCCATAGCTTGCGGGATTACCAAAATATCTGAAAATAAAATAGCTGCATCGGGTGCAATTCGTCGAATAGGTTGCACGGTAATTTCAGCCGCTAATTCAGGCGTTTGACAACGGGTAAAAAAATCGTATTTGTCTCGCAAAGCGATGAATTCGGGTAAATATCTTCCGGCTTGACGCATCATCCAAACGGGTGGTCGTTGTACGGTTTCTCCTTTTAATGCTTTTAAAAATAAATCGTTTTTAATCATATTTTTGTGTTTTTTTCTTTTGTAGTTTGGAAAACCAAAAAGATTTTATTTATAAAAATGTATACATTCCATAATTACGTTTTCAACGGTGGGTTGGTTCGCAAATACGATATTATTTGTGCTGTTTTGTAAAGCTTCTGCCGTTGTTGATCCGATGCAGAAGCAAGTTTGCTTGGTGATTTTATTTTTTTTCAAAAAACTTTCCACGCCTGAGGGGCTAAAAAACAAGATGCCGTCGAAGGTTCCACTCACTTTTTGGGGCGTCAAAAGCGTTTCGTATACTTGAATTTCATTAAAAACAACTTTGGCTTTCTGTAAAGTATCAGGCAATGTATCGCGTCGTAAATTTCCGCTAAAAAAAGTAAACTTTTCTTTGTTATAAATCAAGGTGATGATTTCTGCTAAGTCGGAGGCATAACCCGTGTAAGCGATTACTTTAAAACCATTTTCTTCTAACAAGGCTTTCGTTTTCATACCTACACAAAAAACATTTTTTTGTTGAAGTAACGATAAAGTTTCGCTTGATTCCAAGTTTTCAATCAGGCATAACACCGAGTTTTGACTGGTGAAAATCAGGTTTTCGTGTACAGTTTCAATGGCCACTTTTTTTTGAATTATTGAAATTAAATCCATTTCTACGAGTGAAATTTCAGCGTCAATAAGTGGTTTTTTTTGTTCTACCAATAACTTTTTAGTAGAAAGGATGCGGATGGATTCTTTCATTTGGGTTATTTTTCGCAATCACAATAGAACGAAATGTTTTTATTTTCGCCATAAACAACCAAAATATCATCTTCCAATAAAATCGTATCTGGTTTAGGAAGCCCTATGGTTTCCTTGATAATTGATTTTTTGCCTATCAAATTGGTTTTTTCTCTTTTGCGGATAATGGTCACTAAGTTCAGATGGTATTTGTCGATTGTGTTTAACTCTGCCAGGGTTTTTCCGTGAAATTCGGGTTTTGATTTTACTTCCGAAATGGTATAATTATCGTCCAGTTGATAGTTTTCCAAAGTGGTTTTAAAGTTGATTTGCTTGGTCAATCGATCGGCTGATTCTTGTTCGGGATGCACAATGCTGTAAATACCCATAGCTTCCAATACCGTATCGTGAATAGGCGACAAAGCTCGACTTATAATTTTGACATCCGATAATTTTTTGATAATTGCGGTGGTAATTATAGCTGCACCTTCATTTTCTCCGATAGCCACAACAACTTTATCGGCATCTTTTAACGGGAGTGCATTGTACGCCAATTCATTGGTGGAATCCATACAAATGGCGTGTGAAATTTTATCTTTAACTAAATTCACTTTATCCATTTGCCTGTCTACACCAATCACTTCATTGCCTGTTTCTGTTAGGCTTAGCGCCAATGACATCCCGAAGTTTCCTAAACCAAAAACTATAATTTTCATGTTTTTTCGATTTTAGTTAATCAAAATATTTTCTTTTGGATACTCATAAAATTGGTGATTGATTTCGCGAAGCATTCCAATCATCAAGTTGAGCATTCCGATCCGACCAATAAACATTATTGCGATAATTACATATTTACTCGGTTCGGTCATTGTAGGTGTAAAATTGAGCGTTAGGCCAACTGTACTGTAAGCCGAAAAACACTCAAAAACAACAGCCAATAAATCGGTTCCTGGAGGTTCAAAAATCAATAAGGCAACAATTCCGCAACCAATTACTATTAAAGATATACATAAAATGGCAAACGCCCTCGAGGTAGATTCGCTTGTTATTCTGCGTCCGAAAATTTGAATCCTACTTTTTCCTCTTGCTACAGCAACAATGTTTAGTGTCGCTAGTGCAAAGGTACTTGTTTTTATTCCACCACCAGTTGAAGCTGGCGAAGCACCCACCCACATCAAGAAAATCATAAAAAGCAATGATGGAACTCCCATTTGGGTATAATCTACAGTATTGAAGCCTGCAGTTCTTGGTGTTACCGAATGAAAAGCGGCGGAAGTGATTTTTCCGAAATAACTGGTGTGTTCGAGCAATAAATTATTTTTTTCGGCGATGTAAAAGAACGCGAATCCACCAACCAATAGAATTAGAGTGGTTAGTAAAACAATTTTCGCATTTAATGTTAAGAGTCGAACTTTCTTATGAATGTATTTTTTCTGAAATAATTCGCGGATGTAAGTGGCAATAAATTTGTAAAAATTAAAAATGATATTGTATCCCAAACCGCCAAAAACAATAAGAAACATTACAATCCATTGCAAATAGTAGTCAAATTTAATATAACTCTCATTGAAACCATTGTAGGCCGTTGAGAAACCGGCATTGCAAAAAGCTGAAATCGAATGGAACAAAGAGAAAAATAGTTTGTCCTTGATTTCGGGTTTATCCATAATTGAAGTATAGATAAAAACGGCACCAATTAGTTCAATGAAAGCGGTAAAAGCCACAATGTTCAAGGCTACTTTTAAAACGTCGGATAAATTTTCCTGAGAAGTAAAATCTTTTACATTTAAACCTTCTCGAAAGCTAGAGCTTCCTCTGAAAAAATAAGAAAAAAATGAGGTAAAAGTTAAAATCCCTAAACCGCCTATTTGAATTAATGAAATAAGAATGGTTTGCCCAACAATTGTGAGTTCATCGGAAACATTTAAAACGGATAGACCCGTAACACAAACCGCACTCGTTGCAGTAAATAAAGCGTCTGTGAAAGTGATTGTTCCTGTGGTGGCAGTGGGAAGCATCAATAAAATGGCGCCAATAAGAATTATCACAAAAAAACTTCCAACAAAAACAATCGCGGGATTATAATATACCTCATAAATATACCGTACAAAAATCATAAGTCGGACTATGAAGTACAAAAATAAACCTACTTCCAAAATAGTTTCGATTTTAGCAAAAATTTGAAAATAGTTCAGATTGAGATTGACCAAAGCCACTACAACTGAGGTCAAAAGTAAAGTACCAAGAATCAAAATATTAAAAAAAGCAACCCGTTTTCGGCCGCTGGTCTTGTAGTAATGAAATTTAAAAATATTGAATACCAATAATGCAATACTCAGTACGATTAGTCCAATAAATTTGGGGGTTTCGTATAATTCTTTTACGCTATATCCGAAATCAAAAACCAAGAAAGTCAAGACGAATAAATCGAAAAAACGATAGATAAATTTAAGGACTGAATCTTTTTGCACGGGAAATGATTTTATTTTTTTGGCGTGCCTAATGCTATTTTGATGGATTTCATTAGTTCAGTACCGCCATTTTCTAAAACTTCTTTCGCACAAAGAACGCCAAAATTTTGATAATTTGAACGTGTGGTTTGTTTTTTAATTTCAATTTTTGTTTGTCCATCTATAGAAAGCAAGATTCCTTCGAGTTCTATCATGTCTCCCTTTATTGTTGCAAATGCACCTATTGGAGCTGTACAACCGCCTTCTAGAGTTCGAAGAAAATCACGTTCTACTTGAGTACAAATTGCGGTTTCTTGGTGATTTAACTGTGCAATTACTTCCCGGCAAAAAGAATCATTTTCCATAGATACCACTAGCATCGCACCTTGAGCAGGTGCTGGAATCATCCAATCTAAATTCAAGAAATTTTCGGGTTTTAAATTGATTCGTTCTAATCCTGCAGCGGCAAATATAGCTCCATTCCACGGATTGTCATGTAGTTTTTGCATTCTCGTGTTTACATTTCCACGTAAATCGATCACTTTGTGTGTGGGGTATTTATTTAACCATTGGGCTTGACGACGCAAACTGCCTGTGGCAATCATTCCACCGTGACTCAAGAAATCTAAATTCCCTTTGTGAATCAATAAATCCAAGTGATTGGCACGTTCTAAAACAGCCGCCTGAACAATTCCGTGTGGCAAAGCGGTTGGAACGTCTTTCATTGAATGTACGGCAATATCAATGGTGCCGTTGAGCATTGCGATGTCTAATGTTTTGGTAAAAATTCCGGTAATTCCGAGTTCGTAAAGTGGCTTGTCTAAGATGATGTCGCCTTGCGATTTGACTGCAACAATCTCGGTTGTATAACCTAAATCATTTATTTTTTTTTGAACGGTGTGTGCTTGCCAAAGTGCTAGTTCGCTATCGCGTGTTCCTATTCTAATTGTTTTCATATCATTATCACCCGATGAGAGAACTGTTGATGCAGAATTATAGTTCATTATATACTGGCTTTGGCAAAATTGCTGCTTCGGAATTCACAGTACTTATCTGAAACACTTTTTCAATCCAACCAATGCTTTCGTCTACCATTGTCTCATCATGCTTTAAATGATTGGCAAAATGTGTAGTAATTTTTTGGATAATTCTGTTGCTTATGATTTCCGCTTGGGCTTCATTGAAATCGGCAATTTTTTTGCTTTGGTAATCCATCTCAGATAATTTGATGGCATTGAGTTTTTCTTTCAAAGCGTGTATGGTTGGGGCAAATTTCCGCGCCTTAGTCCACGTTATGAATTCTTCTTTGTAGGTTTCAATGATACGTTCTGCAGCTGGAATTTGTAATTTTCTCTTCTCTAATGTTTCATCTGTCATTTCGGCCAGATGATCCATATGAATCAAGGTTACATGTTCATTTTGACAAACATTTTCATGAACGTTTTTTGGAATAGACAAATCTAAAATTAACAAGGGTTTTTTTAGATTCAAAATAGCATTATCGACAGTTGGATTTTGAGCGCCAGTTGCCACTACAACTACATCTGCTTTTTGCAATTCAAGGTGTAACTCTGCGTAATCTTTAACAATTACATTTAACTTGTTGGCAATTTTCTGTGCTTTGTCTTTCGTTCGATTGATTAAGGTAATGTGCTCGTTTTTGGTGTGTTTTACCAAATTTTCGCAGGTATTTCGACCAATTTTCCCAGTGCCGAAAAGCAAAATATTTTTTTCCGAAATGTGGGCTACGTTTTTCATAATGTAACGAACGGCAGCGAATGAAACAGATGTGGCACCGCTACTAATTTCGGTATCGTTTTTGATTTTTTTGCTTGCAACGATAACCATATTAATTAAACGATCCAAATAGGTATTGATCAATCCGTATTGTTTGGATTCAGAAAAACTGTTTTTTAATTGATTTATGATTTCAAAGTCACCTAGAATCTGGCTGTCCAATCCTGTTCCTACTCGAAACATATGGTTTACAGCTTCTTGATTTTTATATACAAAACCTACTTTCTGAAATTCTTCGACCGTACCATTACTGTTTTCGCATATTAATTTAATGAGTTGGAACGGATGTTCGGCAAAACCATAAATTTCGGTACGATTACACGTGGAAGTAACAATAAGGCTTTGAATACCTTCTTCTTTTGCTTGAAGCAATAAGTTGTTTTGGGCTTTAGTGTCTAAACTAAATTTGCCTCTGACTACTGCATCTGCTTTTTTGTAACTCAATCCAACTGAGTAAAAATATTGAGGTTTCGATAAGTTGTTGTTTTCCATAATTTACATTCTTCCAAAATGTTTGACAAAATTATAATTATGCTTTTTATAAAAGTAACGCTTAAAGGACTAATTGTGTCGCTTTAAGATATTTTATTCCAAAATGCTGTTTTCGCCGTTATTTCTTATAAATTTGCAATGAAATCAAGTCTTTGTAAAATCTTTATGTAGAACAATTCTAAATAATTTTGTGACTTGTTTCCAAGTACACTTACGAAAAAATATCGCTATGGGTTCTCAAGAAGTAATAAAAATTGAAGAAGATTTTATTTTGATTCGTTTTCAGAACGATGAAAATGAAAACATGATGGTTAAAAGGCCTGTAAATCAAGGTCTAATACAGTTTCATTTTGGGATTAAAGGCAAAGCAAAATTTGTGTTCAATCAAGGTACTTATGCTCTTGATTTGAAAGAAGAGCAGTCGCTTTTATTGTATAATCCACAAAAAGAGTTGCCTTTAAATTTAGAATTGGCGCCACAAACTTGGGTTATTTCTGTGATAATTTCTATCAAAAAATTTCACGCTTTGTTTTCATCTGAGGCCGAATACATCCCTTTTTTGAGCAGTGAAAATCAAGATAAAAAATATTACAACGATGGGAAAATCAGTCCATCGATGTCGATTGTTTTAAGTCAAATTTTTCATTTTAACTTAAATCCTTCGATTAAAAATTTGTATTACCGCGGAAAAGGTTACGAGTTATTGAGTTTGTATTTTAACCGAACGGAAGATCCAAATGCCGAACAATGTCCGTTTTTAATCGACGAAGAAAATGTTTTGAAAATTCGTCAAGCGAAAGAAATTATCCTCAGCAATATTGCCGAACCTCCGGGTTTGCAAGAATTGGCAGACCAAGTGGGTTTAAATTTGAAAAAACTAAAAATGGGTTTCAAACAAATTTATGGCGATACGGTTTACGGATTTCTCTTTGATTACAAAATGGATTACGCCCGAAAATTGCTCGATTCAGGTTCTTATAATGTGAATGAAGTGGGACTCAAAATTGGCTACAGCACCGGAAGTCATTTTATTGCTGCTTTCAAAAAGAAGTATGCCACGACACCCAAAAAGTATTTAATGGCCATAAGTACAAATACCTAATCCATTGTTTTTCGTAATTAAACAATAAACAAATAATAGTTAACTGCAAGAGTAACAAAATCTGACTTTGTTACATTTGTTAAAAACCCATAATAAAGATGAAAGGAGTATTATTAGTCAATCTTGGTTCGCCAAAAAGTCCGGATCCAAAAGATGTAAAACCTTATTTAGATGAATTTTTAATGGACAAATATGTAATTGATGTTCCCTTTTTACTGAGAGCTTTACTCGTTCGGGGAATTATTTTACAAGTTCGACCCAAAAAATCGGCTCATGCTTACAAAGAAATTTGGTGGGACGAAGGTTCGCCACTTATTGTACTTTCTGAGAGAATGCATAAAAAAGTACAGGCAAAAGTGAATATTCCCGTAGCATTGGCAATGCGGTACGGCGAAATGTCGATTGCAAAAGGACTGAAAGAATTGCACGACCAAGGGGTAACCGATGTGATGCTTTTTCCGCTTTATCCTCAATACGCCATGGCTTCTACGTTAACGATTTTGGCTTTGGCCGAAGAAATTCGCAAAAAAGAATATCCAAATATGAAATTTACCGATGTTCCTGCTTTTTATAACAAACCGGATTACATCAAAAATTTGGCAGATAAAATTCAGCATCATTTACAAGGTTATAAGTACGACCAATTGGTTTTTTCTTACCATGGAATTCCGGAGCGACACATTCGCAAAACAGACGTTACCAAATCACATTGTAAAATAGACGGTTCGTGCTGCAACACGCCTTCGCCTGCTCACGAATTTTGCTACCGTCATCAATGTTACGAAACCACACGGTTAGTTGCCGAACAGTTACAACTGCCGAAAGACAAATACATGCAAACGTTTCAGTCGCGACTGGCCGGAGACAAATGGTTACGTCCTTACACCGATACCGAAATTGACGCAATGCCCAAACGCGGTATCAAGAAAATTGCGGTGGTAACGCCTGCTTTCGTAACCGACTGTTTGGAAACCTTGGAAGAAATTGCGATGAGAGCCAAAGAAGATTTTGAAGAAAACGGAGGCGAAGAATTCTTGGCAATTCCGTGTTTGAACGACGACGATGCTTGGGTAGAAACGGTAACGAACTGGATTGAAGAATGGATTAATATGAAAATTGAAAAACTAACTTCTTGAAGTTAGTTTTTCGATAACATTGTTTAATACTGCAATCTGGTCGTCCTTAGATTTTAGCATTACTTCAAATACTTCCTTATTCGTTTGATAAAAATTATCTATTTTTTGTTGATAAACACTTTCATTGTTATTGTTGTTTTGTGTTAAGACATTTTTATCCAAATTTAAAAGATCCAGCAGAGAAACATTCAATATTTCAGAAATTTTTATCAATCTTTCAACTGATAATTTAGTTTCGCCAACTTCAATTTTCCTGTAACCACTTACGGTTATTCCAAGTTCATCTGCCATGTTTTCGAGCGACAAACCTTTCTTATCCCTTTCGGCACAAATTTTTTTTAAAATTTTAGCAGTTTCCATTTCTTTGAATTTATTAAAAGTATAATAATTTTCCGTAAAAGTAAATAATTATCCTGTATTAGGAAGCACAGAAGTAATAGAAAAATTAATTTAGCAAAAATAATTTTTTAATATTAAATAAATTAACATATAATGCATATCCGTTTTTAATCATACTCCTGTAATACTTGCTATCACTAGTCTATCGAAGATTTTCTCACCAAAATATCTGCGATTTAGCTTATAAACAAACTCGTTCAGATACAGTTGTAAGTTTT
>NZ_JBIPPD010000185.1:0-6526 GCF_044368625.1 Flavobacterium sp.
TATTTTGACCTTTAAAATTATCCATAATTCAGTATTTAAAGGAACTAATATACGGAATTTAACTTAATAACTCAATAAATTATTTAAACTTTACCGCATCCATCGGATTGCCTACTTCTTCAACTTCTATTGTATAATCTTCATTTCCCGCTTTGGGGGTTAGGGGGATTTCATCTTCTGCCAATTGCTTGTCGATTAATTTTTGCAAAGCAATTTCGCGTTGTTCTTTTTCTTTTAATTCTTGAACGATTTCGTTTTCTTTTTTGGTCACACTCAATATAATTCCGATAGCAATACTGGTCATCCAAATGGAACTTCCACCACTACTAACGAGAGGTAATGTTTGTCCCGTTACCGGCAATAACTCTACTGCAACGCCCATATTTATGAGGGCTTGAAATATGATTGGAAATCCAAGTCCTACTACCAATAATTTGCCAAACATAGAGTTCGCACTGTGTGCTGCAACAATAAAACGAAAAAACAGCAACATGTATAATAGCAAAACACCCAAACCTCCAATAAGTCCGTACTCTTCCACAATTATTGCAAATATAAAATCAGAAGAAGACTGAGGCAAAAAGTTTTTTTGAACACTTTTGCCAGGACCCAAGCCATAAATTCCGCCCGAGGCAATGGCAATTTTGGCTTTTTCAATTTGGTAATCGTCTTCGTCAGGTTTATCGCTAGTAAAATTTTCAATTCGGCTCATCCACGTATCTACACGATTTGGAAAAGCGTCTGGAAAAGCTTTGACAACCAAAACAAAGAATGTAAGCATTGCCAAACCCAACAAAATAACAAAACCAATGTATCTCAACGGATATTTACCGATGAAAACCAACAAGATTACCATTGCAAAAAGCAAGGCTGCTGTTGAAAAATTCGCAGGCAAAATCAATATTAGCGTGATACCTACGGGTGTCCACAATTCCCACATTGACTTTTTAAAAGTAATAGGTGTATCGCGGGTTTTGCTTAAATATCGGGCAACATAAATCATCAAAACAATGGAGGCTACCGTCGAACTTTGAAAAGTAATTCCTACAAAAGGCACTTGAATCCACCGGCTTGCATTTGCTCCTTCAATAACCGTTCCTTTAAACATTGTATAGGCCAAAAGCAGCCAAACAAGTGGCAAAAGAATTTTAGAAATTGCCCTAAAATAATGGTAGGGCATTTTGTGCAAACGGTAAATCATAAAGAATCCAACACCAATGTGAACCGCGTGTTTGACCAAATAACTTAACGTGTTTCCCGAACCATTATTCATGAACGCCAAATTACTACTTGCGCTAAAAACCGGCATAAAAGAAAACAGGGCAAGTAAGGCCACGAATGACCAAATCCCTTTATCTCCTTTTAAATTGTTGATTAACGCCTTCATAATTCTTTATTTATTACTACAAATTTTGTACAGCTTGCTTAAACTGACGGCCTCTATCTTCGTAATTTTCAAACAAATCGAAACTCGCACAAGCGGGCGATAATAAAACTGTATCGCCTTTTTCGGCAATATGTTGGGCAGTTCGAACTGCATCTGTCATTGAGGAAACTTCCACCATCATGTCCACAATGGAACCGAAAGCATCGATTATTTTTTTATTGTCAACCCCTAAACAAATAATGGCTTTTACCTTTTCATTCACCAATGCCATCAATTCGCTATAATCATTTCCTTTATCCACACCACCTACAATCCAAACCGTTGGACTGGTCACGCTGTCTAAAGCAAAAAACGTAGCATTAACATTTGTAGCTTTAGAATCATTGATATATTGTACATTCTGAATTTTCAATACTTTTTCCAAGCGGTGCTCCACACCTTGAAAATTAGCCAAACTCTCCCGAATAGTCTGCTTTCTGATTTTCATCAATTGTGCTACAGATGCAGCTGCCATTGCGTTTTTCATATTGTGCTTGCCTTCGAGCGCTAAATGTGTTGTATCCATTGTAAATTCGTTATCGCTTGTGTTTATTTTCATTGTATTGTCTTGAATTGTTGTTCCAATTTCATAGGATTTAGTTAGAGAAAAAGGAATTTTTTGTGCTTTAATTGTATTGTTTACAAACCATTTTTCGATCATTTCATCATCCCCATCGTAAATAAAATAATCCGTTTCACTCTGATTTTGCGTAATTCGGAATTTCGAATTGATGTAATTTTCGTATTTATATTCGTACCGATCCAAATGATCCGGACTCAAATTGGTCAAAATAGCAATGTGCGGGATAAACGTAAAACAGCCGTCGAGTTGAAAACTACTTAATTCCAAAACATACACGTCAAAATTATTTTCGGCTACTTGCCAAGCAAAACTTTTACCGATGTTTCCGCCTAAACCTACATTCAAACCTGCCGATTTTAGCAAATGATAGGTCAACATTGTTGTAGTAGTCTTTCCGTTACTTCCTGTAATTCCAATTAAGGTAGCATCGGTATATTTTGCTGCAAACTCTATTTCAGAAATCACGGAGATTTTCTTCTTTAAAAGCTTTTGAACAATTGCTGATTTATCAGGAATTCCCGGACTTTTCATCACTACATCTGCATCCAAAACCAGATCTTCAGTATGCTTATTGTCTTCCCATTTGATTCCATTAATTGTAAGAACTTCCTTGTAATTTTCTTTTATACTTCCAAAATCGGATACAAAAACATCGTAGCCCATTTTCTTTCCTAAAATTGCTGTACCAACACCACTTTCACCACCGCCCAAAACCACTAATCTTTTCATCTATCGGAGTTTTAGAGTTACAATAGCTAAAATGGCCAATAGAATTCCAACAATCCAAAAACGGGTTACAATCTTACTCTCGTGATAGCCTTTTTTTTGATAATGATGGTGTAAAGGCGACATTAAAAAAATTCTTCGGCCTTCACCAAAACGCTTTTTGGTGTATTTAAAATAACTGACTTGAAGGACAACTGAGAAATTTTCGACCAAGAAAATACCGCACAAAAGTGGAATAAGCATTTCCTTGCGAACCGCTATTGCTAAAACAGCAATAATTCCGCCAATGGTTAAACTTCCTGTATCGCCCATAAAAACGGCAGCTGGATACGAATTGTACCACAAAAAACCAATTAAAGCACCCACAAATGCGGCAATAAATACGGTCATTTCTCCCGAATCGGGTATGTACATAATGTTTAAGTAATTTGATAAAATAATATTTCCCGAAACGAACGCAAATAGTCCCAATGCCGCAACCGAAATCGCAGACGTTCCGGCAGCTAAACCGTCGATTCCGTCGGTTAAATTGGCCCCATTTGAAACTGCAGTGATGATGAAAATTACGATAGGAATAAATATCAACCAAGTCCAATCGCGGTAGTTATCGCCTGTCCATGCTAATAACTCGGCATAGTCAAATTCGTTATTTTTGAAAAATGGAATGGTAGTTAGTGTTGACTTTTCTTCCAAATCTACGGGAGTTATTGCCGAAGCACTTTGCTCGGTAGAATAAGCGGAAACACTTTTAGAATTCGCATCGTCACGAACCGTAACCCCCGGATGAAAATACAGAACTGAACCAACAATTATACCTAATCCAACTTGACCCACTACCTTGAAAATCCCTTTTAAGCCTTGTTTGTCTTTTTTGAAAATTTTGATATAGTCATCTACAAAACCGATGGTGCCCATCCACAACGTGGTTACAATCAGTAAAACAATGTAAATATTATCCAACTTAGTTAGCAAAACAACTGGAATTAGCGTTGCCATAATGATAATCAAACCACCCATTGTTGGTGTTCCTGCTTTTTCATTTTGACCTGCCAAACCAAGTTCACGTACGGTTTCGCCCACTTGCTGGTTGCGCAAAAAATTAATGACTCGCTTTCCAAAAACCGTAGAAATCAGTAACGATAGCAATACCGCTAAAGCCGAACGAAAGGTAATGTATTGAAAAACGCCCGTACCTGGGACGTCTAAGGTTTTGTCTAAATATTCAAATAAATAGTATAGCATATCGTTCTATTTTTGTAGCATTATCAAAAATTCCTTCACTATTTTCATATCATCAAAATCATGTCGAACGCCTTGAATTTCTTGATACGTTTCGTGACCTTTTCCAGCGATAAGAATAATATCTTGACTTGAAGCCAACTGACACGCCGTTTTGATGGCTTGTTTACGATCCAAAATGGACATTGATTTTTTATAATTATGAGGCTCTACACCCCTTTCCATTTCTTGAATAATCGTTTCCGGATTTTCGGTTCGGGGATTATCGGAGGTTAAGATTACTTTGTCACTCAGTTGTGTTGCAATTTGTGCCATTACAGGACGTTTTGTTTTATCCCGATTGCCTCCACAGCCTACCACGGTTATCAATTGTTCGTTTTTTGTGCGAATGTCGTTGATGGTTTTCAGTACATTTTCTAACGCATCCGGTGTATGGGCATAATCCACTATTGCGGTAATTTTACTATCCGATACAATAAATTGAAACCTCCCTGAAACACTTTTTAACTCCGACATCAATCGCAAGGCTTCCAAAGATTCCATGCCCAATTCGACAGCGGCTCCATAAATAGCAGCCAAATTATAGGCGTTAAATGTTCCAATCAATCGCGTCCAAAGTTCATCACCATTTATTTTAAGCAACAAACCAGAAATTTGATTTTCTAAGATTAAAGCTTTGTAATCGGCATGTGTTTTTAAAGCATAAGTGCGCTTTCGAGCAACTGTATTTTGCAACATTACCGAGCCATTTTTGTCGTCCAAATTGGTTAACGCAAAAGCACTTTTAGACAATCCATCAAAAAATGCTTTTTTTACATCACGGTATTCGTTGAAAGTGGGGTGGTAATCCAAATGATCGTGGGACAAATTGGTAAAAATTCCGCCTTCAAAAGTTAATCCCTCGGTACGTTTTTGATGAATTCCATGCGAACTCACTTCCATAAAACAAAATTCAACTCCCGCCTCATTCATTTTTTTCAAATAGAAATTGATGGTCAAAGAATCCGGCGTGGTATGAGTTGCTTTAAACTCGGTTTCGTCTACCAAAATTTTAACCGTCGAAAGCAATCCTACTTTGTATCCTGCATTTTTAAATAATTGGTACAACAAAGAGGCAACCGTGGTTTTGCCGTTGGTACCCGTGACGCCAACTAATTTTAAATTTCTAGAAGGATTTTCGTAAAAATTAGCCGCCATAAACGCCAATGCCGAATGGGTGTTTTTCGTCTCAATATAGGTAATTCCTGTAATGAGATTTTCTGGTAATTTTTCGCAAACTATTGCAATTGCACCTTGATTGATGGCTTTTTCGATAAACTTATGCCCATCCGAAAGAGTTCCACAAATGGCAACAAAAACATCGCCGTGACACACATTTCGGGAATCAAACTCGATTTTTGCCACAGCCAAATCCGTGGTTCCACGAACCGATTCGATAGCTACTTTATATATTAGTTCTTTTAAAAGCATTATGATAATTCTAAGGTGATGAGCGTATTTTTCTGAATTGTATTTCCAGGAAGTACACTTTGATTTTTCACTTTTCCAATACCCACTATTTTTACACGCAAACCGAGATTTTCAAGCAATGCCACGGCATCCATACCTGCCATTCCTTTTACATTTGGAATACTTTTTAGCTCTCGCTGTATCTTGGTATAGTATGCATCGTAATTGGCTTCTTGTTTTACGTTTTTCTTTTTCAAGTTTTTCACCTCATTCATTGTAGGCGAATCAGTAAATATTTTTTGAGCAATTCGTTTAAAAACAGGACCTGCCACGTCTGCTCCATAAATTCCTTTTTCCTTACTTGGTTTGTGAATAATTACGATGCACGAATATTTAGGATTGTCGGCTGGAAAATAACCTGCGAAAGACGAGGCATAATACATCCCGCTTTCGGCACCTTTTCCTTTTCCGTAATTCACTTGAGCCGTACCCGTTTTTCCTGCCATCGAAAATTCTTTGGAAAACAACTTTTTACCCGTTCCGTTTTTTACGGTGTTTTCCAGTACTGCTTTCACTTGAGCAAGTGTTTCCGCAGAACAAATTCGGGGGTTGATGATTTCTTTATCGAATTTTTTAATCGTCTTGTTCCAATTTTTTATTTCTTTGACAAAAATGGGTTTCACCATTTCGCCATTGTTGGCAACTGCATTGTACAACGTCAACATTTGTAAGGGAGTAACCGAAACACCGTAACCGTAAGCCATCCACGGTAAAGCAATTCCAGACCAACCCGATCCGTTGACTTGTGGGATTTTAGGAATCCCTTCTCCTTCAATTGGCAAACCCAAAGGTTTATTCAATCCATAACTGTTAATTCGATCCACAAACTGCGATGGATTATTTTTATACGCCTTTTGAACCGCTTGCGCCATAACCGTATTGGAAGAAACTTCGAAACCACGAGCCAAACTTATTCTCCCGTAACCCTCTTTATTGGAATCCCGAACTTTGCGTTTGTAATATTCAATTACACCGCCGTTGGTATCGTATATCGAACTGGTATCGGCTTTTTTATCGTCCAATAATGCAATTAAATCCAATAA
>NZ_JBIPPD010000186.1:0-6485 GCF_044368625.1 Flavobacterium sp.
TAGCTCCTCGATCTTCTAAATATAGCAGAAACAAAGAACGCATAACTAATTTATGGATTAAATTTTTGTCATTTAACCCTTGTGCTTCTAATTCTTTTGAAACATTAATAAGACTTTGAATCAAAAACTTATCTACTCTATTCTGAAGTTTTATTTTTTTTCTTATTTCTACTGCTTTGTCTGATGACCAAATAAAGCCTGTGTCAATAGCAAGTCTAGAAAAAATTGTATTTAGTAATTTGAGTTTTTCTTTATCAGTTTCTTTACAAGAATAAAGTTCAATATCTTCTAATTTATTTACGAACTCATTTTCTTTGGTTTCACCGTCAAAACTAAAAGGTTTTTCAGAGCAATTATAAATTCGTATTTCAGTTTTAGTATAAACATATAAAAAAAGAACTTTTTGAAAATTCCAGCAAATTTTGTGGATTTCAGCAATTTGTTTAATTGTGGTAAAATCAAAGGAGTCAACTTCTTTTAAAAAAAGTGCAGGATGGTTTTCAGTTTCATAAACTTGAATAGCTCCATATTTTTTTTCATCAAATAAATCAATATCAATAACGTTGCTTTTTTTTGCAAAAGCTACAATGTCTAATTGGTTGATAATTGAGTTGTTCATTGAATAATTTATACTTCTAGAAAGAATGTTGTTTACAAAAATAATTTAAAAAACAGAATGACTGATGATTACTAAAAATATTTTTAATATTAATTTAAACAAAAAAATTCCGCTAGAATCAACTTGCGGAATTTTATATTTTGAAAACTTATTTCTACAACGTCTCCTTCAACCATTTAAAGAATTCTCCTTGCCAAACTTGGGCATTCTGCGGTTTCAAAACCCAATGGTTTTCATCTGGAAACAATATAAATCGGCTTTTGATTCCTCTCAATTGAGCTGCCTGAAACGCTTCCTGGCCTTGTCCGATTGGAACTCTGTAATCTTTTCCACCTTGGATGATTAGGATTGGTGTATTCCATTTTTCCACCATTTTGATGGGGTTGAATTGCGTAAATGTTTTTTGAGCAACGGCATTGTCTTTTTCCCAGTAAGCACCGCCGTGGTCCCAATTATTAAAGAACACTTCCTCGGTTGTGCCGTACATACTTTCTAGGTTGAAAACACCACAATGAGAGATAAACGTCTTGAATCGGTTGTTGTGAATTCCCGCCAAATAGAAAACCGAATAGCCGCCGTAACTCGCTCCAATAGCTCCCAATCTTTTGCTGTCTACATATTTTTCTTTGGCTACATCGTCAATGGCCGAAAGGTAATCTTGCATCACTTGTCCGCCCCAATCTTTACTTATTTGTTCGTTCCATTCCACACCGTGACCCGGCATTCCACGACGGTTTGGCGCCACAACAATATAACCTTGAGCTGCCATTACCTGAAAATTCCAACGGAAGGAATAAAATTGCGTCAAAGCACTTTGTGGACCACCTTCACAATACAATAAAGTTGGATACTTTTTATTGGGGTCAAAATTTGGCGGAAGTACCACCCAAACCAACATTTTTTTACCATCGGTTGTGGTAACATAACGTCTTTCTGTTTTGCTTAGAGCCAATTTGTTATAGATTTCATCGTTGACTTTGGTGAGTTGTTTCCAGTCTCCTTTTTTTAAGTTGTAAGAAAAAATCTCCGAAGCGTGGTTCATGTCCGTTCTTGTTACAATCACCGATTGACCTGAAAAACCCACAATTTCATTCATATCAAAATCACCTTTGGTAATTTGTTGTACTGTAATTGCAATTCTAGTAAGTCCTGGGAAATTGACTTCAAATAATTGTTTCGTTCCGTCAACAGGAGCCAAGAAATACACTTTTTTTCCATCTTCACTCCATTTAAAACTGTCCACTGTTCCGTCCCAACCTGCTGTCAAATTCATTTTCATTCCTTTGAATGAAACGATAATGTCGTTTTTGTCGGCTTCATATCCATCGCGTTTCATTTGCAGCCACGTCAAATTTCCATCTGGTGAAAATTGTGGGGCGGTATCGTAACCCAAGTTTTCTTCGGTTAAATTTTTTGTCTTTTTCGAAGCCAAATCATATTCGTACAAATCCGTATTGGTAGAAACGGCATATGGGGTTCCTGTTTTTTTCTTCGAAACATAAATAATTTTACTTCCGTCTGGCGACCAAATGTAATCTTCATCGCCACCAAAAGGTTTTTGTGGACTGTCAAAAGCTTCGTCTTTCATAATGTCAATTCCAACGGCATCTTTTTTATATTCTTTATAAAAAACGTGGTTGTGTTTTCCATCATTCCAAGTGTCCCAATGCCTGTAATCCAAACCATCGTAAATTTGAACTTCCGATTTGTTTAATTTAGGATAAAAATCCTTGCCTAAAACTTTCGAAATTTTTACTTCTTCGCTGTACAAGATTTTTTTGTCTTTGGAAATATTTTTGTCGGTTAGCAGATTTTCATATTCCTTAATTTCCGTCGCACTACCTCCATTTACAGGCATACTATACGTTTTGTTACTCGATTTATTATCTTCAACCGAAACAGTAGTTACCTTATAAATAACGCTTTTTTGTCCCGAAGCATCGGGTTTTGTAATTCCTAAAGCAGAAACGCGACCCAGTTTAAAGAGCAGTTCGGGCGTCATCTGCTTCGCTTGTTCGCCTTTTCGGCTCGAGTCTTGTTGCGAAAAGGCATTGAGTCCAAACAAACAGATAGTTGCGAATAATAATTTTTTCATGACGTTGATTTTAAGAAATAAAATTTAAATATACTTTTTTTTTTGTAGATCAGACGATTTAAACGGAATGATTTATTTACAAAAATCCAATTTTCACCGATGGATATTGAACGAGCTTTTAATCGCATTTTAAATTTGATTTTTTTTAGGGAACCAATTAAAGCGTTACAGAAGCTGCGTTTCAACTTCTGATTGCATAGATTGAATGAGTTTCAAACTTTCGACATGCATTGTAAGACTTTTTTAAAAAATATTCCTATTTTCACAGCATAAAAGAAATCGTTTTGAAAAACAATAACAAATTATTTATTGCCATCCTTATTGCACTTGTTTTGGGCATCGTGCTTGGAGGCATCGTGCATTATCAATTCCCAGATGTAAAAGCAGATTTTGCAAAAAACATCAAGCTTTTGGGGACCGTTTTTATCCGTTTGGTCCAGATGATTATCGCACCGCTCGTATTTTCGACCTTAGTGGTTGGAATTGCTAAAATGGGCGACATGAAAATGGTAGGACGTGTAGGAGCTAAAGCCATGACCTGGTTTTTTACAGCTTCTTTAATTTCACTTTCTATCGGACTTATTTTGGTCAATTGGTTGCAACCCGGAAAAGGAACTTCGATAAAAATGGAAAACTTGTCTTCCGCAGACGATTTACTAAAAAACACCGGAACCTTTTCGCTCGAAAATTTTGTAATTCACATCGTGCCCAAAAGTATTTTTGAAGCCATGGCCACGAACGAAATTCTGCAAATTGTAATATTCGCAATTTTATTTGGAATAGCACTTTCCTCGTTAGGTAGTATTGGCAATCCGATCATAAAAACGCTAGATGTTGCTTCGCACGTGATTTTAAAAATGGTGACTTACATTATGTGGGTTGCTCCTTTGGGAGTTTTTGGAGCGGTTGCCGCCGCCGTTTCAAATTATGGATTTGAAATTTTTAGTTTGTATGCTAGGTATTTACTCGATTTTACAATCGGAATTTTAGTCCTTTGGGTGTTGCTATTAACTGTAGGTTACCTTATTTTAGGCAAACGCCTTTGGGTCTTGCTAAAAAGAATAAAAAGTCCCCTTTTAATTGCTTTTTCAACAACATCTAGTGAAGCTGTGTTCCCAAAATTGGTAGAAGAATTAGAACGTTTTGGTTGTAAAAGCAAAATAGTTTCCTTCACCTTGCCCCTTGGATATTCGTTTAATCTGGACGGAAGCATGATGTACATGACTTTTGCCAGCGTTTTTATCGCACAAGTGTACGGCATTGAAATGTCTTTGGGCGAACAAATTACAATGCTTTTGGTTTTGATGTTAACGAGTAAAGGTGTTGCCGGAGTGCCTCGTGCGTCGCTAATCGTTGTAGTTGCTACTTGTGCCATGTTTGGCATTCCACCAGAAGGAATCGCCCTAATCTTACCCATCGATCACTTTTGCGATATGGCACGAAGTATGACCAACGTACTTGGAAATGCATTGGCCACGACGGCTGTTGACAAATGGGAATCGGAATCGGAAAGTGTTTTAGAAACCAATTAAAATATTTTTCCAGCTATTGCTTTTTTCTTGGGCGTGCCACCATTTTCAAAAAGGCAAATTCACTTTGTAAATAGCCTTTTTGAAAATGCTGTCGGGCTTTCCGTTGCAATCTCCCGTGGTCATTGCTTCGTACCTCGCAATGACCACGGGAGGATTTTCACTGCAATCCCTCACGCGCGTTAACCCAAGTAAACATATACGAATCCAATTAAAAACAGAACTACCTCAAGAATAACTTCCTATTTATTATACTTTCAATTCTGGAATAATGGAAAATCCGATTATTCTATAATGTTAAAAAAGTTTGCTATATTGCACTAGTGTATTTAAATAAATGTAATTTAATAAGTTTTTGATATGAAAATAAATAATTATTCAAGGGTTTTTTTAATACTAATAGCACTTTTGTTTTGTTGGTTCATTTATGAATATAAAAACCACGACAGATATTCATTTCATGCTGAAAGAGGTCTTGTACTCGATAAATCCTCTAATACCATATACTATCTTGAAAATAATTATATTATAGAAATTGATTTAATCACAGGAGAAAAGACTAGAAAAAAAATCGAAAAAAAATAAATCATGAAAATAATTACATTAATACTCATTTCGCTATTTGTGTCTTCCTGCAATAAAGAAAAAGAAAATATTAAAACACAAGCTGACACAATAAATGATGCTTACGACGCTAATGTAAAATATTTAAAAGACTGGGAAGAAGAAAAAATCACGTTGTTTTCAATAATTTCGGGGATTGACAAAAATAAAGTTATCACTGTTATTGCAGAATATGAAACAAAAAGAAGTTATTCTTCAGATTACGATGATATAGAAAAAATCATAGACACTATTTCATTTACACAGCTTATCCCCAAAAAAGAAGTTGCAAAAATTATTTTTGGATTTAAGTATGAAATGATAACTAAAGATGATTTTGTGGAAGACTTGGAGCAGGAATATAATTCGGAACAAATTGAAGAAGGTAATGCACAAATAACAAGAGGTTACTAAAAATAGTTTACGTTACTGTAAAGTATCAATAAACTATTTTTATACTTCTAGTTCACCATGACCAATCTATAGCCAAATGAAATAGATTATTTTATTCTTTTATCGTAAAATCAAGTATTCTCATTTCTAATTTTTCTCCATTTTTTCTCATTCGTATTCTATCGCCTAAACCAACATAACTATGTCTAATATCGATGTATAGTGAAAGATGTGGCTTAATACTTTCCCTCCAATGATTTAACAAGTTTATCTCTGCATAGTCTATAGGAATACCTTGAGAGTTTCTAAGAACTACTAATAACTTAACATTATTAACTTCAACTGAAAGATTATTTTTTATAGAAAATCCTTGTAAACGATTTATTCCCTGGAAATATTCCCACTCGAGATTTATTATTTCAATACCTTCAGTGATATTTTTAATAACGGGATTTGCTTTTTTAGGCACAGATTTAATGTTCAGTTTTGTCATTTGATTTGTAGAAGTTCCAATTAGTTCAATAACATATGTGGATGGAATAGCAAAATTTAAGTTTTGACCTGATTCCAATGTGCTAACTGATACACCAATTAACTGTCCTTGATTATTAATAACTGGACCTCCACTACTTCCAGGAGATATCGGAGCTGTAATTTGTATTAAATCTTCATTCTCGAAAGACCTAATCCCGCTAACGATCCCTTCTGAAATTGTACCAGATAATCCTTTGGGATTGCCTATTGCATAGATTTTCTCGCCAATTTCGGGTTTTGCAGGAGAAAATTCTATTGATTTTGCTTTTAATGTAGGGACTGAAAGTAAGACCAAATCATTTTTTTTATTTATTGAAAAATAACCCTCAATTTTATGCCTTTGTGTTTCACCACTTATAATAGCGTATCCAAAAATTGCATCTTTTATTACGTGAACGTTTGTAATTATTTTCCCGTCACCTACAATAAAACCAGAGCCTAAGGACAAAGGTTGATTGTATTTGTCTTCCATTATCACAGACACTGTTGACGGCATACATTTTTTAGCAATTTCTTTAGCATCTTGACTAAAAGAAAATATCGGAACTAATAAAAAGGTAAACAAAATCTTTTTCATTTATTTTTATGTAAGTTCAAGTTATAAGTGCAACAGATAAATTAAAAACACTTGGAGTTTTCCTCCAAGTGTTTAAGGTCAAAAGCCTAAATTTGTCTTGCATGAAAAAATATAAACAATTAACCGTTGAGCAAA
>NZ_JBIPPD010000187.1:0-6482 GCF_044368625.1 Flavobacterium sp.
TTCCAAAGCGGCATCTGATTTATAAAAGTACGCTTGTCCTGGTTCATACAAAATGATGCTGTCTGTTTTCGAACTATCGATTTTGAGGTAGTTTAAAATTTTTTCACCAAGTTCAGATTGTAGGGCTACAAATCTAAAAACATCATTTTTATCGTGTTTAATTACATATTGAATCGATTGTTCGCATAAATTACAAACACCATCGAATAAGATAATTTTTTTATTTGCGGGTAAATTTAACATGGTTTTACTTTTTAGCTTCAACAAATTCGAGTAATTCTAGTGCAACATTAGAGGTAAATACTCCGTAATTTACTACTGCTTTTGTCCGTTCGATTTTATCAATGACACCAATTGATTTTCCGTCAAACATACGGACGCGGTCACCGACTTTAAGCGTAACTTTTGGTTTTTCTGGTACCAGATTGGCTTTTATTTTTTTCTCTTTTTTTTCTTTACGGATTTCTTCTACTTGAACCGCAACTTCCTGGACGACTTCTTTTTTCTTTTGTTCGATAACCTTACTTTCTTTGGCAGTAGCTTTAATTCGTTTAGAATTTTCTATTTCTACCATTTTCATCAGTTCCCCTACAAGCTCTTTTTTATTTTTATTATTGAAATATTTTCGAGCCAAATCATCTACTTTTTGACCTAAGTAAATGGATTTTTGGTTGCTGTCATATAATTCCTGATAACTCTCTAATTTTTGTTTGATTTTAGCGTTGGTTGATTCGAGTTTTTTACTCTCTTCGCGTGCCTTTATTTCTTCTTCTTTTAAATTTGAGGATGTTTTTTCGAGTTTTGATCGCTCTTTTTGCAAGGTGGCAATGGTTTTATCAAAACGCACTTTTCCCACTTCAATTTTCTTTTTTGCTCGATTAATGAGTCCGAAAGGAATGCCGTTTTTTTGTGCCACTTCAAACGTAAACGAACTTCCTGCTTGACCTAAAACTAATTTATATAAGGGTTCTAAGGTTTTTTCGTCAAAAAGCATGTTGGCATTTTGAGCGAAAGGCAATTCGTTTGCTAGGATTTTTAAATTCGAATAGTGTGTGGTAATAATGCCAAATGCTTCTCTGTGGTAAAATTCTTCTAGGAATATCTCTGCCAATGCACCGCCTAATTCGGGATCAGATCCCGTACCAAATTCATCAATTAGAAATAGTGTATTTTTATTACACTTTTTCAAGAAATAATTCATGTTCTTTAGGCGGTAACTGTATGTGCTTAAATGATTTTCAATAGATTGATTGTCGCCAATATCGGTTAGAATTCGGTCAAATAAAAATGTTTCACTTCGCTCATGTACAGGAATCAGGATGCCACTTTGTAACATTAATTGAAGTAGCCCCACTGTTTTTAATGAAATGGTTTTTCCTCCCGCATTCGGTCCTGAAATTACAATAATCCTACTTTCTTGAGTAAATTCAAATGTCTGTGGGTGTGTAATTTCTTGTTTTTGTTTATTGGATAAAAATAGAATAGGATGGAAGGCATCTCTAAAATACACTCTACGGTTATCGGTGATATGGGGTAAAATGCCATTTATGCGATTGGCATATTTAGCTTTGGCTGCAATAACATCAATGGAACTTAAAAATTCCTGATATTGGATCAGTAAAGGAAGAAAAGGCCGGATATTTTCGGTTAAGTATTTAAGAATTCGTTTGATTTCTTCTTTTTCTTCGTATTCTAAATTGCTCAATTCTCTGGAATAGTGCAACGTTGCCTCTGGTTCGATATATGCAATACTTCCTGTTTTTGAACTACCTAGAATTGAACCTTTCACTTTTCGACGATACATTGCCAATACAGCAAGAACTCTTCGATTTTCGACAAAACTTTCTTTGATGTCATCGAGATAACCAAGGTTGTTGTATTGGGAAAGAGCAGTTCCAAAACTTTGATTTACTTTACCTCTAACCACATTTATCTGTTTTCGGATATCAAGTAGTTCAGGTGATGCATTATTTTTTATTTCACCATATTTATCAACAATTTCATCGATTAACGAAACGATGCTTTTGGTAAAAGTTACTTCAGTAGCTTTTTGATTTAAATGGGGATAATAGTCGTCAAATTTTTTAAAAAATTGAATTAGTACATTCGTTGTATCAGAAATAGCTGCAATTTTCCTGAAACTCCCTAGTTCTAACGAACTGTTTTGGATGGCTAAAAATTTGATTTCAAGTTGAATCGCTTCAAAACCGTGATTGGGAATGACGTTATTATTGGTGTATGATGAAACGTATTCTGACGTTTGCATCAACGCTTGTATTAGAATATGTTTTTCTTTTAATGGGAGTAACTTAAGTGCTTTTTCTTTACCAATTTCTGTCACACAATGCGATGCAATCGTCTCAAGAATTGTGGGGAATTGTAGATCCTCAAGTGTTTTTTCGGTTATCGAAATCATTTTTTTAGCGAGTTTGCTTGATGCCAAAGTTACAAAGTTTCAAACAATCTTTAGCAGATTTTTGGTTTCTTAACCCATTTTTATCGTTTGTTGGGGTGTATAGGTCTTTCGGATAATGTAGATAATTTAAAAAATGTATTTCATAAATTAAATTCAGCATTCATAGATTTTTTAAGATAGAGTACAAACAAAAAAAATAACATACTGTCTAAGGAAATAATAACGAATTTCCTGACAATATGTTATTTTTAAGTTGAGAACGAAATATCTACTTAATCAAAGCTATTATTTATTGATAACTTTTTGATTAACAAGTGTTCCATCCATTAATTTAATTTTAGCAATGTATACACCTTGAACTTTATTAAAGTCAGTTGTAAATGTATTGCTGTTTACATTATTGTACGTTGCAATTAGACGTCCAGCAATATCGTAAATTGTAATTGACGACATTTCTGCTGACGAATTTGCTTTAAATACATTATCATTTAAAGATACAAACGTTTTGGTAGTATCAAATTCTGGATTAGATAACTCGGCATCAGTTTGATATACTAGTTCAAAACGGTTTCCTAAGTTAGTAACAGATGAAGTATAAGTAAAAGGTCCGTTATTCAAATTGTGGTAAGTATTTTGAACCTTGTCACGTAAATAAACAGTTACTTGATTTGTGTTGAAAATTCCTTCTTTTTCATCAATTGTAAAAGTAAATGTTTCAGCATTTGTATTATTTTTCAAAATACCCAATGCTACCTTGTCTGTGTTTACAAAAGAAGGTCTTGCATTGATAGCTAATCTTCTTGTAGTATTATCTAATAAAGTATACACCTGAGCTGTAGAAACAGAGTTTCTAGTTGCATCGTACATTCTGTCGTATCCAAGTGTCGTTTCTGGTGTGTAACCTACTAAAACTTGGCTGTAAACACCATTAGCACCTGTCATTGTAATTTTGTAACGGTCAATTGAAGTATTTGATGAAGCCTTGTAAAACTGGTCATTATCAGTTGTTAAACGCATACAGTTGTTGAAAACTGCAGTACCAGCTTGTTGCAAAGAACGTACTTTAAATCCTTGACCTGAAGCAATCTTTCCATTAAAAGTATTTGCTACACCATTTGTGGCCGTAGATCCTAATCTCGTGTAAGAGATATAATCGGATTGACTGTAACTTCCTGCCCCTGGATAAAATTCTCCTCCAGCAGTCCAAATGTAAACAACCCCGTCAATATCTTCATTTGCTACTAAAAACTTATCGGCATCAATTGCAGATGGATATGGATTTGCTAATAGGTTATGACTTGCTCCTGAAAATGGCGCCGCAGGATTGTTAGTGATAGGAACATTTATGGTACCATTATTTGCTGTTCCGCTAATTTTGACATTAATGAAATCTTCGTTTACAGCATTTGTAAATGGTGCTTGTTGTTTTATTCTAGCAATAAAACCACTTCCCGGAATGAATTCATTTAAAGGTTGCCATCCCGATACAGTTGAAGCTAAACCTGATACGTATTTTAAGAAATTATCAAAAGCTCCTAAATTTAAATTTGGATTAATAAAAGCTTGGCTACCTGCTTGAGAATTATTAAAAGCCTCAGAAATGTCTGACGTAACTGGTGTTCCCCAGTAGATATAATCATATCGACGCATATCTTCTCTGGTTTTCTTGTTCAACTCTATTAGAGGAGCTGTTGCACTAATACTATTGTTTCTCTGGACAAAATTGGCTTCACTGGCCATAATTATTTTGCTATCACCAGTTACACCGTTTACGCAGTCAATAAATTGACCATTGGCCAGATTTACATTAGCATTTAATACTAATGAGTTACAAGAAAAAGATCCATTGGCATACGCTCCAGCAATAATTACAGGATTGGATTCTGAAGGAGGAGTAGTTAGTTCGTTATCTGAATCTAATACCCATTGCGTTCCGGTCCATCGTTTAACTATGTCGTTTGATGTAACTAAAGGAGCACAAGGATCACCTTTGGAACCAATTGTAAAAAAGCGGTATGTAGTAAAATTAACATTTCCATCGGAACTTATTGATCCACCAGCAGGAGTACTCGCTCCTCCAAGAAATGAAGTAACGTCTACTGTTGAAGGAATAATATCCCATTTTCCAGTGCTACTGTTGTAACCAACGATAGTATATACTGAAGTGGTTAAATTTGCAATGGTTGAAGGTCTCCAGCTTAAAGAAATGATAGAATTAGCACCTTGTATGTCCCAATATTCACTATTAGAAATTTCAGAAAGTTCGGTGTCAATATCTAAATTATCTGTTGGAGTCCCATTATAAAAGGCTGCATCAACACTTGTACCTGTGGATGACACAATTCGAAGTGGTGCCAAAACGCCAGTTTGCCCTAAGTTCATTGTGTAAGGAAAGCCTAAGGTTCTTGCGAAACCATCTATGAAGTGAATATTTGTAGCTCCCGAAGAAGTTGTACCACTTCCAAAAACTATTTTTCCATAAGTATTTGCTGTTCTTGTTGTTGCGGTTGAAGCTGTACTGGTCCCAAAACCATAGTTTCCTGATTTTAAAGTCAGGATTCCGTTGTCGCGGACGTACAAAGTACCGTTATTTTGCAACTGTGCAAAACCAGTGCTAAAAGCAAACAATGAGAAGCACAACACTATTCCTTTGGAACGAATTATTTTTGCTGTCGAGTTAAAAGTTATTGTTTTCAAATATCGTGGTATTAAATGTTATTGTCATTAGAGTTTTGCAATTTTCCAGTTTTTGAGAAAAAAGCAAATGCCATCAATACAGCAAATATAATTGCAAAAATTACATACTGATTAACGGGAGCTGGTGGAGGAGGTTCCGGGCCTTCATCTGTAGCTTGTGCTACTACTAACGAAGTGTTAAGAACCAACAATAAACTTAAAAACAAAAAGTTTTTATTCATTTTCATAGGCATAGGATTTTTATCATAAATTATTTTACGTTACAAAAGTAATATTTTTTTTTAAACAATAACTTTAAATTATGATAAAATGCTGTCTATTTGCTAAGTAAATTTACTATAACGTTTTCGTGCTATAGCAATATCAGTAAACAAGTTTGTTTATTTACATACTTTAAGTGTCTTAATGTCTTGTTTTTACTGGTCTTGATGCTTTTTTTAATATTAAAATTTGAATTTAACAGGATGTAAAATCCTTGTATTATTGGTGTTAATAATTTTTTTTTAATCTAAATTACCATAAGATTTGCTTCTTTCGGAGTGCAGTTTTTATTCTTACGCATTTGTATTCAGACTTTATGTAAGGATTTGATTGTTAAAGTTTTGCGCAGCGCGATTCTTATTATTATTTTATGTGTAATCGTTACGCTGTTGATATTGTAATTTTAACAAAAAAATACATTTTTTTTTAAAAATTTATGAAAATCATTTGTTTTTCTTCTAGAAACGGGAAGGATTTCGCCATTTGTAATTTCGCAAAATAATCCAGAATCTCTTATGACTTTTTTGACATATTTGAAATTAATCAAACACGATCTGCTAATTTTGACATACAAGGGGAACTTATATAGTAAGTATTCGTATTGAGATAAGTTTTTATAGGAAAGTATTCTACGATTGTCAATAGTTACAAAAAGTGTACATCGTCCTTCGGATGTTATTGAAAGCACTTCATCCAAGTAAACAATGTCATAACCGGTAGCAGATGAAATAACCAAATAGTTTAAGTTGTGAACTGCTGCATTTTTATAAATTTCAAGATTCAATTTGGTTAGTACTTTATTCATGGCAGAATCAAATACTTTCTTATCAATCGGCTTTGGGATAAAATCTATTGCGTTAAAGCGAAAGGCATTTACCGCAAATCGTTTTTCTGAACTAATAAAAATAATAATTGGCTCGGTTTCTAGTTCGCTCAGGTAATCAAAAATTTCGTCCGAGCCAAGATTGATATCTAATAATAATAACCCGTTGGGTGTAATTATTTGCAGTAAAATAAATGGATTAGATATTGGTCAAGATACTGAAATTCAGTATCTTGAAGTCTCCAAACAAACCAATATCTATGACAAATATAGTGAAAAATTATT
>NZ_JBIPPD010000188.1:0-6472 GCF_044368625.1 Flavobacterium sp.
GTTTGTGGTAAAACAAAAATAATCAACTTTTTTATCTTTCCCCTTCGGGGTTTTCTTTTACGGCTACGCCTCCAAAGAAAACCCCGAAGGGGAGGAAATGCCATCAACAATGTTGTGAAACTTTACACATACTGTTAAAGTATGCACTGTCAAGATTTTTAACAAGCAAATCTTAACAGTGCATTTTCAATTTACTATTTCTTATAAAATGGCAACTTAACCACTTTGGCCAATACATCGTTTTTTCGGATTCGGATGTATATTTCGCTATCGACCATTGAAAAAGCAGTAGTTACGTACCCTAAACCAATTCCTTTATTTAAGGATGGCGCCATTGTTCCTGAAGTGACTATTCCAATTGTATTTCCATCTTTGTCCACAATTTCATAATCTTGACGAGGAACGCCGCGGTCAATTAATTCAAAACCAACTAATTTTCTTGTAACGCCTAATTCTTTTTGTTGCTGTAGTTTTTCAGAATTCACAAACTCTTTGGTGAATTTGGTAATCCATCCTAAACCTGCTTCAAATGGAGAAGTGGTATCATTAATATCATTTCCGTACAAGCAGAAACCCATTTCTAAACGCAATGTATCGCGAGCTGCGAGACCAATAGGTTTGATACCAAATGCCGCTCCAGCTTCAAAAACTTGGTTCCAAATGTGTGCTACTTCATCGTTTTTGCAGTAAATTTCAAATCCTCCCGAACCGGTATAACCTGTTGCTGAAATAATCACATTTTCGATTCCAGCGAAAGTTCCTACTTCAAAGTGGTAATATTTTATGGCTGACAAATCCACTGATGTCAAGGATTGCATCGCTTCAATGGCTTTAGGACCTTGAATGGCAAGCAAACTGTAATTGTCTGAAAGATCTTTCATTTCCGCATCTACGTTGTTGTGCGATGAAATCCAGTTCCAATCTTTCTCGATATTGGATGCATTTACAACCAAAAGATATTCGTCTTCTTTCATTTTGTAAATGATCAAATCATCTACAATTCCACCATCGTTGTTAGGTAAGCAGGAATATTGAGCTCTTCCCACTGTTAAAGTTGCGGCATCATTTGTAGTTACTTTTTGAATCAACGCCAAAGCATTTGGACCTGAGATCAAAAATTCGCCCATGTGCGAAACGTCAAAAACACCAACGGCATTTCGAACTGTTTCGTGTTCGGCATTCACCCCTTCGTATAAAATAGGCATGTTATATCCTGCAAAAGGAAGAATTTTGGCTCCCAAATTTTCATGTACGTGCTTTAAAGCTGTATTTTTCATATGTTGATATTTATTGTTTTATCAGTCATCCCGAAAACACAAAACAAGTTATGTAATTGCTTCGCCTGTTCGAAAAAGTTCGGGTCGTATGTATGAACTGGTTTTTGATACCAATTTCAGTTCCTACGCATTTAATATTTTGATTGGAAATAGATTTCGTGGGCTAATTTATTCTATTTTTAGGGTTAAAAAAACTTTTAGACAGAGTATTTTGTGACTAAAAAAAGAACGCAATTACAAATGAACTAGCAATTGCACTTGTGATTTTAAGCGTTCGATAATCAAATTCATCATTCGTTTATTTAACGAAGACGAGTTGACGATGTAGCGATTGTACTCCTCTAAAGTAAATAATCCGATAACCATACCTTTGAGTGAATTTCTGAATTTAATGTCTTTTTGAATCGCGTTTTCGATGAAATTCAATTTTTTTTCAGCCGAATAATTATTGAAATCCGTTTTGCTTTTGGTTATATAATTTTGAAAAACAAGTAATAACAAATCGTTTTGTAGTTTTAAGATAGGTCGGAGGGTTTCGTTTTGAAAAAATTCGTCAGCAGATGTTTCCGAAGTTAATTTGCCAAAAGCAACACCACGAAGTTGTTTGATAATATTGTCTCTCGTATCCATTTTTTTTATTTAAATGTACGAAAATCAGGAACAGTGAAAGATAAACAAGTGTTATGTTATGCACAATTTATCAACTAAAAACTGAAATTTTAGAATTGTACATAAAACAAATCTTCAGGAAAATTAAGAGGGTTCTTGCTTTTAACAAGGATGGAATTCCATTCGCGGGTGGGATAGATTGAAACATTTTTACCATTTACTGTAAAATAAATCGGTAGTTCAAAATCGGGTACATCCGTTTTCCAGCGGTAACTTAGTTTGTTTCCCGTGCGTTTTGTTTCTAAAACAGGAATCGAAGTGTGATTTAAATACTGTTCGAAAAAGGGCTTGACATTCCGACCCATTTCTTTAGAAAAAAAAGCAACTACATCTTGTGTTTCAATTATTTTATGGCGGTTGGATTCGGTAAATTTTTTAATAATCGACCACCATTTTTCATCGTCGTCCAAGGAATTTCGGAGCGTATGCAGCATCAATGTTCCTTTGTAATACATATCGACTGATCCTGAGTTATTTACCTCATATTTTCCTATAATAGGTTGTGTGTTTTCAATTAATTTCTTTTGTCCGTTGATGTATTCTATTGCTTTTTTCTTACCCAATATACATTCTATATAAACCGATTCGGCATACGTAGTAAATGCTTCGTGGATCCACATATCGGCAATATCACGCGAAGTAATACTGTTTCCGAACCATTCGTGAGCGGATTCATGGATAATGATGTAGTCGAATAATTTTCCAATCCCTGTACCTGAATTATCATTTCCTAAATAGCCTTTTCTGTACTTATTTCCATAGGCTACAGCACTTTGATGTTCCATACCTAAATAATTACTTTCTATTAATTTATATCCATCTTCGGCAAACGGGTAACTGCCAAACTTACTTTCGAAGCAATCTAACATTGGTTTAACTTCTGCAAATTGTTTTCTGGCTCGCTTTTCATTTCCTCGTAAAACATAATAGTCCAAGTCGATGTTATTGTGATTGTCTTGGATGTGAACATAGTCGCCAATGTTTAAGGTAATATTATAGGAATTTATCGGGTTTTTTACTTCCCAATCCCAACGGGTATACCCATTTTTAAGATCAAGACTTCCTTTGAAACGGCCGTTGGAAACATTCATCAAACCGTTTGGAACGGCAATTTTTATAGACGCACCCAAATCGGGTTCATCACTTTGCGAATCTTTGACTGGAAACCATAAACTCGCGCCTGTACCTTGAACGGCAACGCCAATCCATGGCTGGTTATTGTCGTCTTTTGAAAACACAAATCCGCCGTCCCAAGGTGCATTTTTGGCAATAATCGGATTTCCAGAATGATAAAACTGCAGCTTTAAAACAGCTCCAGATACACTTAAACGCTCCGGAAAATTGATAAATACAGCTCCAAATTCTCTCTGGAAATCCAACTTTTTATTGTTAAAAACGATGCTATCCACAATCATATTTTCGAACAAATCCAACTGAATTTTGCTAGATTCTTCAAGCATTTTAAACGAAATTGTATTGGAGCCGAAGAGGTTTTTTTTTTTCGGATCAACTGTAATATCGACATCATAACGTTGCACATCGAAGCACCTTCGCTCGAAAGAAAAACCACCTTGCAAGGAATCTTTTCGTGTGAAATTTTGAGCGTTTACAAAATGTGAAAAAAGTACGATAAAAAATAGTCCACTTTTCTTCATAAGGAATTTGATTTCAAATACTAATTGGTAAGAAAAACAACTTTAATTTACAAAATGCAGCTGTTGTTGTATATGGTAAAAATAACAATTTTAAAATTTTAAAACTTAAAATCTAGACAAACAAAATAAAAATAAAATCTAAAAAAAAGCCTGAAAATCGTCATTTTCAGGCTACATTATTTTAAAAAAAAATTAATTTAATTTTCCAACCATTTCTTCTGGCTTTACCCAAGCATCAAAATCCTCGGCTGAAACATAACCTAATCTAACGGCTTCTTCTTTTAAAGTTGTTCCGTTTTTGTGAGCCGTTTGGGCAATTTCTGCGGATTTATAGTACCCAATTTTTGTATTTAATGCCGTTACTAACATCAATGAATTGTCTACCAATTCTTTAATTCGGGTATAATTGGGTTCGATACCTTGTGCACAATGTTCGTCGAATGATTTGCAAGCATCACCAATCAATCGAGCTGATTGTAAGAAATTAGCAGCCATGACCGGCTTAAAAACGTTTAATTCGTATTGGCCTTGCATTCCACCAACTGTAATTGCCACATCGTTACCCATTACTTGAGCACAAACCATAGTTAAAGCTTCGCATTGAGTAGGATTTACTTTTCCAGGCATGATGGAAGAACCGGGTTCGTTTTCAGGAATAATGATTTCGCCAATTCCAGAACGCGGACCTGAAGCAAGCATTCGAACATCGTTGGCAATTTTATTCAACGAAACCGCCAACTGTTTCAATGCTCCGTGCGATTCTACAATTGCATCATGCGATGCCAAAGCTTCAAATTTATTGGGTGCTGTAACAAAAGGTTGGTTGGTAAATTGAGCTATATATTGCGCCACTTTTACATCATAACCTTCAGGTGTGTTTAAACCGGTTCCCACAGCTGTTCCGCCCAAAGCGACTTCTGATAAGTGCGAAAGCGTGTTTTTAAGTGCTTTTAAACCATAATTCAACTGGGCTACATATCCCGAAAGTTCTTGTCCTAAGGTAAGCGGGGTAGCATCCATTAAATGTGTGCGACCAATTTTGACCACATTCATAAATTCCTGTGCTTTGGCATGCAAGGTATCGCGTAATTGTTCCACGCCCGGAATGGTAGTTTCCACAACTGCTTTGTAAGCCGCAATATGCATTCCTGTTGGAAAAGTATCGTTGGATGATTGCGATTTGTTCACGTCGTCGTTGGATTTTAAAACCGGTTCGCCTGCGCCAATTTTTAGTCCTGCCAATACTTGTGCCCGATTGGCAACTACCTCATTTACATTCATATTGCTTTGTGTACCTGAACCTGTTTGCCAAATAACTAAAGGAAACTGATCGTCGAGTTTTCCTTCTAATATTTCGTCGCAAACCGCTCCAATAGCATCTCTTTTTTCAGTAGATAAAACTCCTAAATCACAATTGGCATAAGCGGCGGCTTTTTTTAAATAAGCAAATCCTTGAATTATTTCTTTTGGCATTGAAGCCGAAGCGCCAATTTTGAAATTATTTCTTGAACGTTCCGTTTGAGCTCCCCAATACTTATCAGCAGGAACCTGTACTTCACCCATCGTGTCTTTTTCTATTCTAAATTCCATAGTTTGTGTAATTTTTTTATGTAAATATGTTGTTTTATAATGTGTCAAATTTAACGATTAAAGCAGTTTTAAAAAAATCTATTTGTGTTTTTTGAATAAAAAAGTATTTGGATTAATCGCCACCGATCATTTTGGACGTAATACCTTTTTTAGTTGAGTTTTCTGCAATAACAATACCTAATATATGCAGTACAATGAATATTGGAAACCAATAAAGTCCCCATTTATGCACTGTTTCAATGGTTTCATGATAGGAATCGAAAAAACCTTTCTCGATGCAAATTCCTGTAAAAGCCGAAATAAATACAAACACATAAAAATAAATATAGGTAAAACCTTGTAGACGTTCTTTCAACGGGAGCGTATTTTTAAATGGATTTGGAAATCGAATTCCTTTAAAAATCATGTAAAGAATTCGTGCTACAAAGGCAAAAATCATTACGTTCGCAAAAATTTCGTGCCATTCCCACATCGGATTCCTAATGGCTGTAGCGATGTCGGACATGGTATCTTTTGAGAGTGGAGTGGAAGCCGTTTTGCTTTCAATAATAGAAATCGTATTTTTTTTGTTCATCCAAAACATCCTTAAAAAACCGGTAATGAACAAAACAGGCATTGATAAAGCAATTAGCCAGTGTAACACTCGGTGGACGATTGTAAATTTTTTAGGTTCTTGCATGAGATTCTAAGATTAAATAAGGATTAATTAGACCATAATGGTTTATAAAATTATTTTGACATTAAATGCTTGGGTATTGCTTTTAAAAATGTTTTTTATGGTTCGTTTACAAAAATAATACTTAGTTTATGACATGGGATTAATTTCTGCTTAAATATTGCATCAAAATTATCTCCTTATTAATTGGTAGGTTTGATTAAAACCTTTACTTTTGTAATAAATTCACTAATTCCTCAGAAGTCATGTTTGATTTTACACAGTATTTAGGTTTTATTCTTTTCTTAACCGTTCTGACTATAGGATTTTGGTTAATGTTTTTCCTAGTTGGCTTCGTGACCTATTGGGTTGGTGGTGCTTCTTGGGAACTTTACAAAGAAAAGAGAGACAAAAAAAGAAATAGCTAGATTTGTAAAAATCAAGTTATAAAAAAAAGGAAGTCAAAGCGGCTTCCTTTTTTTATGTTTTAAATTCTGGTGTTGAGGGAGTTGCGTTGAAACTTTTACTGGTAGGAAGTTCATAAATTTCAAGATCAAAATACACTACAGAGGCAATGATATGGTCAAAAATATCGGCCATAATGAATTCGTAATTGATCCATGTTT
>NZ_JBIPPD010000189.1:0-6451 GCF_044368625.1 Flavobacterium sp.
ATTATCTGAAACTCCCGTCAATGGTGCAGTTAGTATTCTCCAAGCACGGTTGGCAGGAATGTAACGTTCAGTGGTTACTTTTCCGTTTAAGGTCCATCCAGAAGCATTTGCAACACTTGCTGTGCCATCAATATTTGATTTCAACTCAAAAACTACATTATTTGAAGCACCATCAAAATCAATAGTTGCGCCAGCACCTGAAAAGCTGATTGAAGACACTGAGTTTACAGAGGCATTCGAGGTAAATGTTTTTGAACCTGCTTCGGAAAATTCAATATTATTGTAAGCCAATCCTGCGATATTTTGGGAAGATGCACCATTAAATGTAATAGTACTTGGAGCGATACCCGTAGCAGTTGTTACAACAAAATTTCCAGCAATACTAGACGCTCCTCCAAATGTTTTTGTGCCTGAATTTAAAAAGGATAAATTGTTGTAAGTTCCTCCTATTACTGCTTGATCGATTCCACTGTATTGAACGGTTCCGCCAAAAGTTTTGGTAGTTCGGTTGTCTGTTAGTGTTTCTTTGATATCTAATACAGATGCACTTCCAACAGTCAATGACGTATTTATTGTAAAGGAATTTCCAACGGTAACGACACCTCCTGATGTTCGATCAAGGTTTAAATTACCCAAGGCATTGGTTGATCCTGGAACTGATTGGTCGAAATTTATTGTCCCTAAAGTACCCGTTCCTAAAATAGTAAGCGTAGATGAGGCAGAGCCACGAATAAAACCAGGTGTTGTAATGTTATTATTGTATGTTGAACTATTATCTGTTGCACCAAGATTTAATGTTCTACCATTTAAGTCAAGAATACTGTTCACTCCTTGAATTTCTATGGCATTCTGTGCGTTTACTCCAATACAAGTTAAATCAGATTGCAAACGCACTCTTCCGCCCGTCTTGTTAATTCGGACAAAAGGAATATCGAAAATTCCGTTTCCTTGAATATCTTGGACGTTGCCACCACTAAAAAAGACGGCTCTACTATTTGCATTAAAAGTTCCGTTATCAATAATATTTCCTTGAATATCTAAATCTCCACCAATAGTTCCCGAAAGTGATAACGTAGCTCCAGTATTGATGGAAAGGTTTCCAGAAACATTAAGTGTCTTGTTGGTTTGATCCATATTTAACGTACCTCCCACAATATTGACATTTGCAACCGTTGACGTTCCATAACCTGAGCCGCCACTTCCAAAAAATAATGTCCCCGCTCCAACAGTAAGTGTGCCGCCAATGTTCCAATTGCCTCCTGCATTTGAACGTGCTATTTGTTGTCCTGTACTGTTCATTGTAAAATCCCAAACGGATATGGGACCAAATGTATTATTGGTTGCACCAAGAGGTTGCGTGAACGAATTTCTGCTAAAAGGCCCTGTAGCAGCTCCGTTGTTCGTATTAGAAACCGTAAAATAACGTACAATGCCATTACTGTTGCCATTTACATTATTTCCATTATAATTTTCAATTGGAACTTGGGCATACATTCCGTTATTATAAGATACGTAACCTAACCAGTTGAAACTGGATGGCCTGATTCCACTATTGATTGACCCTAATAAACGGCTCCAAGAAATTCTAAACTCTCTTCGATCATTGCCTCCACTTCCATCACCTGCATTATTTGAAGAATATTGTCCATTTGTATTTCCCGTATAATCATTAGTACCGCTGCCACTGATACCGTCATTTCCACCTCCGAGAGAGAACCATCCATTACTACCATCTCGTCTGAAAAGTTCACGATAACCACTGTGGCAATAAATGGCTATATCGGCTCTAAAAGGCAGGTTAGGCCTTGTAGTATATCCATCATAATTTAAACCGACTAAGGTTCCGTTCGCATTTGATCCGCCATTAACCGGAATTGAAGGATCCACGTCAAGGTAAATCGTAACGGGCTCTGTTTCATTGGCATTTTGTAAAAAAACAAACAAGTCGGTATCGTTCCAAGTAAGGTACCATGTCGATGATCCTGTGACCAAATTATTTACATTTCCCGTTCCATATTCATTTGCACCAAGCGTTGCATTAACTGTAGGTGTATGAAACTGGGATTGTGCATTGGCAAAAACAAACAGCAATGCAGCAAGAAGCCAACTTTCTTTGCGTTTATTGATCCAATCAGTACCAAAAATAGCATTTGTGCATTTTCCAGAAGTAGCATTAAGTAGCGCTTTTTTCATATATGTAAAATTTGATTTATTAGCGGTCATATATGGTATCCCCTTTTTATTTAGTGGTGTTTATCTCACAATAGTATAGTTTTCATCGGTGTTCGATGATTATTCAATTGTTTGCACAAACTTGCCTTTAAGGGCGATTTCATATATAGATATTTATCGTTTTTTATTGGTGTCCCGATAGCTGTCGGGAGTAATTGCATCGCATTTCGGTTATGCTCATTTCATAACTTTCAATTTTTTAATTCATTTATGTCCGGTCACACTAGTTTTCATTTTCAAAGGACAAAGTTTAACCCTTATTTGAAACTTGCAACGACCAATCTGATTTCATTTTTAGTATACAATCAACTTTATCCCTAATTTTTGCGATTTCTCCAAAAAATTTAACCTAAACTTATTGTATCGAACAAGACATTTTGTCAAAGTTATTCGTATTTAACTTAAAAAAAAATTGCAAAAGCATACTATAACGTTTTCGTGTTGATAATTAGCAACAATAATGCTTAAAAATTATTTTAAATTAAAAAAAATGGATTGATTTCAACACAATTAATTTTTACAATCAAATTCAGAACGTTGTACTTACTTCAAAAACTACCTTTTTTTATTGCTACTCTTTTCTTTTTTTCTTCTAAAAAACATTTGAGACGTATAACTAATATTAAGCAACTCTTAAGTTAAGTTACACGCTACAAAGTAACAACTTTCCGTTCTTTGTTATAGAAATAATTACTTAAAAACTACTTGAAATGAAAACGTTAGCTCTTTTATTGTTTTTTATAATTCCGATCCAATGGGAACCCAATTTTGAACAAGCCAAAAAAATAGCGAAAGAAAAAAATGAATTAATCTTGCTCAATTTTTCGGGTTCGGATTGGTGTGTGCCGTGTATTGGCTTTCGCCAAGAATTTTTGGATACACCCGCTTTCATGGATTTTGCGAAGGGAAATTTAGTTTTAGTAAATGCCGATTTTCCACGGAAAAAGAAGAATTCGGGAACCTCAGAACAAGTCAAAAACAATGAAATCTTAGCCGAAAAATACAATCCAAACGGTATTTTTCCGCTGACGTTGCTGATTGATTCCGAGGGGAAAGTGGTCCAAATCTGGCAAGGAAAACCAAAAGTTTCGGTCGAAAAATGGGTGGAAGAACTTCAAACCATTTGCCAATCCCGTAAATAAAATCGATATGCAACAGTTTTCGAAATCGCTGCAACTCATGGGAAACCGCTTTACGATTACGGTTGTGGCGGATGACAAAGATTTTGCCAACGAAAATATTCAAGCTGCAATTACCGAAATTCAACGGATTGAAACGCTTTTTACTACTTACCGTCCCGAAAGTCAAACCAATCGCATCAATGATAACGCTGGAATGGAGCCCGTGAAAGTTGATGCCGAAGTTTTCAATTTGATTGAGAGAAGTATGCATATTTCTACCATCACGCAAGGTGCTTTCGACCTTTCATATGGAAGTATTGACAAAAGTTTGTGGAATTTTGACCAAAAAATGACCCGTCTTCCTAGTGCAGAAACCGCTTTGAAAATGGTGCATTTGATTGATTATAGAAACATCATTTTGGACGCCGAAAACCAAACGGTTTTTTTAAGAGAAAAAGGAATGCGAATTGGTTTTGGAGGCATCGGAAAAGGATATGCTGCTGAAATGGCGAAAAAAATACTCGTCAAAAACCAGGTGCAAAGTGGCATCATCAACGCCAGTGGCGATTTAACGGCGTGGGGATTTCAACCCAACGGAAAACCCTGGACCATTGGGATTGCCAATCCGGATGCGCCAAATAACGCCTATTCGTATTTGGAAATATCCGAAAAAGCAATTGCTACTTCGGGAAATTACGAAAAATACGTAACGATAAATGGCAAGAAGTATTCGCATACGATTGACCCGAAAACGGGTTTGCCTATTACAGGAATCAAGAGTGTGACCGTGATTGCTAACAATGCCGAGTTTGCCGATGCGATGGCAACACCGATTGCCGTGATGGGGATTAAAAACGGACTTTTTTTAGTGAATCAAATTCCGAATTTACACTGCATCATCATAGACGATTTTAATAAAATATACACCTCCAAAAACATCAACTTATTATGAAGAAAAGAATAAAAATAATGCCTTCACTAATTTTTGCTTTGGTTCTTGCAACGGTTGTTACTTCTTGTACGTCCGTTAAATCGTACCAAAAAAGCAAAATAAACGATTCGGAAATGGCTTTGGCTAATCGGAAAATCCAGAAAACGGAGAACAGTTTTCAAACCTACCGCGAAGGTGCTTCGGGAGCGAGTGGCGGAAAAACGGGCGGCGGTTGCGGTTGCAACTAATTTTAAACCAATTACGAAACAAGCTGTTTTGTGTAAAAAAAATAAATTTCTGATTTAAAAAAAAGTTCTGGCTCCGCGGGTTCCTTCGCGTTAGGGACGGCAGTGGAGCTCTTTTTAGTGGTGGTTTTTTTTTAAACCGCTACTAAAAAAGCGGGAACGTACGGCCCGACCCGACCTCTTTCGGGAGGGGAACGCCCAAAATGAATTCTATAATGCCTTTGAAATAGCGATAAAAAGATGAAACGAATACTTATAAGTGGTTATGCTTTGCTCAGTTTGATGCAACTTTCCGCTCAAAATACGCTAAAAGATTCTTCCAATTACAAAAGTACGAAGTTGAAAATAGACGAAATCAATTTGGTTTCGAGTTATTATCAGCAGGATGGAAACAATGCTTCGGTAACGGGTGGAATTGGCACCCAAAAATTGACGGACATTTCCAATACGATTGATGTCAAACTTTTTAAATACGACAAAGCGGGCATCAAGCACAATTGGGATATTGAAGCGGGCGTGGATCATTACAGTTCGGCCTCGTCGGATATGATTGATTTGCAAGCCAACACTTCGGCATCTTCTTCCGACAATCGCTTTTATCCCTCCGTGACTTATACCCGCGAAAATGAGGAAAAAGGAAAATCGCTGACGTTTGGGTTGTCGTCTTCTTTTGAATACGATTACCAATCGTATGGCGGAATTGTGGGATATTCCAAACAAACGAAAAGTAAAAATGGCGAATTTGTAGCCCGATTTCAAACGTTTTTGGATCAAGTAACGCTGGTTTTACCCACCGAACTTCGTGGTCCTGGAGCGCCAAGTGGGTCAGAAGCGAGAAATACATTTGCAGGTTCGTTGGGGTATTCGCAAGTTGTAAATAAAAATTTTCAGTTGTTGTTTCTCGTCGATATCGTGCAGCAAAGTGGTTATTTGAGTTTGCCTTTTCACCGGGTGTATTTTAGTGATGGAACGGTTCATCAGGAAAATTTACCGAGTAGCAGAGTCAAAATACCGGTTTCGGTACGGGGGAGTTATTTTCTGGGCGACAATATTATTTTTAGGGGTTACTACCGTTACTACTCGGACGATTGGAACCTTAGCGCTCACACTTTTGATTTGGAAATGCCTGTGAAATTGTCGCCGTTTTTGTCGGTGAGTCCGTTTTATCGGTATTACAGTCAGCAAGGAGCAAAATATTTTAAAGGTTTCGAAGAACATACGGACGCTTCTGAATTTTATACCAGCAACTACGATTTATCGACATTTAACAGTCATTTTCTGGGAGCCGGAATTAAATTTACACCACTCAAAGGTGTTTTTGGGATCAAACACCTCAACACGTTGGAAGTGCGGTACGGCCATTATAGCAGAACAACGCCGTTGACTTCGAATATTATTAGTTTGAATTTGAAATACAAATAAATGTTAGAATCCTACTTTAGGGTGGGGTTTGGGTTTTTGATTTTTTTAAAGGGTATTTGTGAAGGATTTTTTGGTTAAAATTTTTATGAATTGGGAGGTTTGGAAGTTTTGCCGACTCTAATTTCGGTCAATACATTGATTTAAAGAGGATAAAAAATTTAAATTATGGATTGACCAGAAATTCTTAAACTTACTGTAAAGCAAGGAATTTAATTTATCTTATTTAAAATATATTCATAAATTTTAGAAGTAATTTTCATCATTCCTTCGTCCATTTTTTCAGAATGGTAAATTGCGTCAAAAACTACTTCATCGTAGGTAGCAGTGAAAATAATTGAATCTTTTTGTATTTTTATATTTAACGGAACAGATATTTTGAATTTTAAATTAAAACCATATTTATCAAAATCTTTATTAGTTAAAGTAACTTCGGTATTATCAGTAGAGTTGAATAAAGTGTTTTCTAATTTGATTGCTTTGTTAGAATTCTTTTTTTCAAT
>NZ_JBIPPD010000190.1:0-6450 GCF_044368625.1 Flavobacterium sp.
TTTTTTGTTTAAAAATGACAAAAACACCCTCCAATTCGACCGTATGAAACTTTTGCTTCGACCGCACGAAACTTTTGCTTCGTCCTGACCAACCAAAAAACCCGTCCTTACCATCTGGAAAAGTGCTCCAAAGCAATTCAAAAAACAAAAAATTTGATTTTTCCTCGAAATGAGGACGCTAAAACGACCGAAAAAATCAAAATTTTCGCTTAAAAAACCACCTTTTTTGAAGCCAATATCTTACAAAAAGGCATAAAAAAACCTCAAAAAACAGCGGCTAGTAACCCGTCTTTTTGAGCAAATTTAGTCATTTGAAAGTCTCGAAAAGTTCCTGCTTTTCGCATCAAATAATGCGTTAATATAAAAATTTAGTGTACCGCATCACAATTTTTTTTACTATTTCTCGTGGCTATTTTCCCAAAGGAACAACTTTATAATTGTTGATAAGTGAAAAATTAATAGACTCCGTCGCTGGTTTAGGTGGAATTGCTGTTAATAAAATTTATTTTTTTGAGTTCGTAAGCTGCTATGAGTGACAAAAAAAAAAATTAAAAAGTTTTTGAAATTATTTTTTATCAGATTACGGGAAACCGTAATGATAACAAAAAGCCTTACATTATTTTTACATGAAAACCCTACTTTTAGTTAAAATTACATAGCTCAACATGTAGTAAATTAACATAAAAAATGGTAGGTTTGAACAATACAAGTCATTAAACAAAATATGAGCAAAAATACTGTAAAAGCCGATATCAATTTTGAACAAGAACTTTGGAAAGCAGCTAACGAACTCCGTGGTGCTGTAGCTGAAAATCAATACAAAGACTATGTCTTGCCGATGATTTTCCTAAAACACATGTCGGAACGCTATGAAATTCGTAGAGAAGAATTAACGGCTTTATTAAACGACAAAACATCCTCTTATTTTACTACAGATGTTTCTGAAATAAATTATGTACTAGAAGATGCCGATGAATATTTGTCAAAAAACATTTACATCATCCCTAAAGAAGCGACTTGGGAATATTTGAAAGCGAATGCCGAACAAGACAACATCAAAGTAATTGTGGATGATGCTTTTGATACGTTAGATGCTACTTTAGCAGTGAGTCGACCAGATTTGAAAGGGATATTACCTCGTATATTTGTCAAAAGTCAATTAACGGCGCGACAAGTGGGCGGTTTGATTAACTTACTTTCTAATCCTAAATTATCGCAGAAAGAAAACCCAGAAAGCGATGTCTTAGGTCGTGTGTATGAATATTACATTGGCAAGTTTGCTTTAGCTGAAGGTTCGGGTGCAGGTCAGTTCTTTACACCTGGCAGTATTGTACGCCTGATGGTTGAAATGATTGAACCTTATGAAGGCAAAATCTTTGATGCCGCTTGTGGTTCTGGTGGTATGTTTGTACAATCGTTGAAGTTTTTAGAAAGCCATGGTGGTGATAAAAAGAATATTGCCATATACGGACAAGAGCGTTACGATGGTACACTGCGTTTGTGCAAAATGAACTTGGCTTTACGCGATTTGTCTTTTGATGTGCGTTTGGGCGATTCTTTATTGCAAGATAAGTTTCCCGACTTGAAAGCTGATTTTATTATTGTAAATCCTCCCTTTAACGTGAGCCAATGGCACCCAGAAGACTTACCTGAAAATGACCCACGATTATTTGGACCTAAAGAAGAATTTACTACGGATGGTAATGCCAACTTTATGTGGATGCAAACCTTTTGGAGCCATTTGAGTAAAGTAGGAACTGCTTCTGTTGTAATGGCAAATGGAGCCATGACTTCTAACAACAAAGGCGAAAAAAACGTACGGGAATTTATGGTAAACAACAGCATGATTGACTGTATTGTACGTTTACCCGATAAATTGTTTTTAACTACAGGTATACCCGCTTGTATTTTTATTTTGAGTAAAAACCGTAATGGAAAAGACGGCAAACACCGAGAACGTACCAACGAAATTTTATTCATAGACACCAGCAAAATGGGAACTATGGAGAGCCGTAAGTTGCGGATTTTTACAGATACTGATATTGACAAAGTAGCAGCTACTTACCACAATTGGAGGAATATTGATGAAGTTTACGAAAACACCGATGGTTATAGCTACGCAGCCACTATAGAAGAAGTACAAAAACAAGACTACAAACTAACCCCAGGCATTTATGTAGGAACTGAGGAAGTGGAAGACGATGGTATTTTGTTTGGAGATAAAATGGCTGCTTTACAAACTACTTTACAAGAACAGTTTGCTAAGGGGAATGAGTTGCAAAGTAAGATATTGGAGAATTTTGAGAAGTTGTAGTATCATTTAAATATAGTAATTTTATAACCAATTAAAACACTCAAAGTTTTTATAAAGATAAAGAAATAAAAGATGGATATAGTTTTGAAGAATCTTCAAATTATTGAGCGTTGCATCAATTCAAATAGCTATGAAGAAGTTGAAACCGAAAGGTTTGAAGTTAAAGATTTATCTCAAGGATGGGGAGAAGATTGGTACAAATCCGTTTGTGCTTTTTTAAATTCAAATGGTGGTATAATTGTAATTGGTATAAATGATAAAAATAATGCTAAGCCTCAACTTTACAAATTTACAGGTTATGACAATAGCGATAAAAATGAAAAGCACTTAAAAGATGTGCTTCCAAAAAAATTTACCAATAGAGAAGGTGCTATTATTGATGTTGCTCAGAATTTAAATTTTGAGATAAAAGATTTTATGACAGGTCGTATCATGATTGTTTATGTTACCGAATTAGATTCTGAAAAAAAATATGCTTTTTATAATAACAATCCTTACATCAGAAAAATAACTGGTGATCATATCTTAAACACTAGAGAACTTGATGAATATGAGGAAATAAAAAAAGAAAGAATAGCTACTCAAGAACTTTCATTAATTAAAAATACAGATATAAATACTATTAATTTAGATACCCTTAACAATTATATATTTCAATATAATAGAGGAAAAAAAAGAGGTGAAAATTTAAAAAAGAGCCTCAACGAAGCAAAACCTTTTTTGACTGAACAAGGTTTTCTTTTCAATAAACAAGTTACTTTATTAGGAATGTTGGTTTGTGGGTCAACTCCCGAACGTTTTATACAAGGAAAATGCCAAGTAGATTGTTATGTAATTAATCCAAACTCTTCAAATCTTGCCGAGAGTAAAGAAGTTATTGAAGATAACATTATAGAACTTATAAAAAATAGTCAAAGTTTTGTTTGGCGTAATATTCAGGTGGGAGTCGCCTATACTAATGGAGGAAAAGCCGCACCAGAATATCCAGAAGAACTTATTAGAGAATGTATTAATAACGCCATTGCACACAGAAGTTATGCTAGTGATCGTTTTATTATTATTGAAATAAAACCACACGATTCATTACTTATTCGCAATCCTGGAATGTTCCAAAATAGACAAAGAATCAATTTGAATACTTCAAGTGGAAAGATTAGAAGAATTAAACCTTTTCAAGTAGCACGTAATCCAAAATTAACTCATTTACTAAAAAGTTTTGATTATTGGGAGGGAAAAGGAAAAGGACTTTCGTCACTGATAGACGCTTGTCTTGAAAATCAGATAGATGTTCCTTATTATATACTTTCTGAGGATGAAATTAGTTTGTATATTCCAAAAGGCAAAGTTTATGACGACGAAATGGCTTCTTGGATTGATAGTTTTTCAGGCTATTTGAGCTCTAAATTGGGCAGAGATTTAAATGACGATGAAAAAATAATACTTTCTTTTTTCAAAAAATCAGAAGAACTTAACAAGCTAGAGCGATACACTATTTTACTCACTTCAAACAACAACCACAGTGAAATTATCGCCTTGTTTGAAGAAAAAGGTTTACTTTTTGTAAATGAAAATAGTCCAGAGCTTTATCCTATTTATCAAGTAGATAAAACATTATTTAAAACCAATTTCAACGAAGAATTACAAGCTATTTTTAATGAAAATTGGGATTCGCTCAGTGATGACTACAAAAAAATATTAAACGCCATCTACCTTAAATCTCATTATGGCGTACAATCCGAAATTATTAGTGCCAATGGTATTGGAAATTATTTGTATTTGAATCAAAACAAAAAAATTTCCGATGGTAAAGCATACGATAGTTATAAGCGAAAAGTCAGAAAGTTATTTAACGATCTAGAAGACCAGTTTTTTATTGTTAGAAAAGACGGTAAGTTAAAAACCGAAGGAGGCAAACCCAATTTTATTATCAATCACAATTTTAGCAGCACTACTAATTTATTTTCAAATATCTAAATGCCCAACAACTGGAAAACATATCAACCCCAAATTAGGATTGCTACAATCCGCTTGTGACGAGTTCAAACTAAAAAGGGATATCAACAAATAACAATGTGATGAGAGTAAAAATCGTATTGCTAGCAGATAAAATAGCTACTTTACAAGAACAGTTTTCTAAAGGAAATGAATTGCAAAAAAGAATTATGGATAATTTTAATAAGCTCTAAATGTTAAAGTTATAATTGCTTTGGTTGACAAATAATATATTTTGTATATGTTTGTCAACAATTAAACAAATGTATTATGAAAGAAATTGTAGCTAAAAGAATCAAATCGGCTAGAACACTAGCGGGTTTGTCGTTGCGGGAACTGTCTGAAAAATTAGATGGTTTGGTCAGCTATAATGCGATTTCAAAGTATGAAAAAGCTCAAATGATGCCCGATAGTAAAGTAATGTTACAATTGGCAAAAGTATTAAACGTGAAACTGGATTATTTTTTTCGCCCTTTTTCCATCTCCATTGAAAATATAGAATTTAGAAAAAAAAGTAAACTAGGAGTTAAAAAAGTAGCCAGCATTAAAGAAGAAGTAATCGATAGTATTACTCGCTACATTGAAATAGAGCAGTTTTTAAATTTAGCATCTAATTTTAAAAATCCTATCAAAAACATTGCAATTACCGATGGTACTGCGGTTGAACATGCGGTAAATCAACTGATAAAAGATTGGAATATTGGCATCAATGCACTTCCTAATGTAATTGAATTATTAGAAGATAAAGAAATTAAAGTCATTGAAATTGATGCTGATGCTGATTTTGACGGCTTTTCGGGTTGGGCTACTGGAAATATTCCGGTAATCGTTATTAATGCTCAATTTCCGGTAGAGCGTAAACGATTTACCGCTTTGCATGAATTGGGTCATTTATTGTTGAATTTTAACGACACTTTATCTGAGAAAGAAATAGAGCGTTTGTGCCATCGTTTTGCAGGGGCTATGCTCATGCCACAAGAAACTTTTTTACACGAATTGGGTAAACAACGAAGCAAAATAAGTGTTTCGGAATTAATAGCGATTAAAGAAACCTACGGTATTTCGATTCAAGCCATTATGGCAAGAGCTAAAGATTTACATGTAATTTCAGAAGAACGTTTCATTGATTTCAGATGTTGGGTCAATCAAGATCCTAATCGAAAAAAAGAAATTAATTTGGGTAGTTTTCAAGGAAGAGAACGTTCTTCTCGTTTTAAACAATTGTTGTACAGAGCGGCTGCCGAAGATTTAGTTTCTTTGAACAAAGCCGCAAGTTTGGCCAATATGAAAGTAGCCGATTTTAGAAAAGAATTTGTGTTGTTATGAAATCACAAGTAATAAAAAGTTTGCAAAAGCAAACACCGATAATTAGCAGCGTGATTTCATGTGTGATCGCTAGAGAACCTAATTTAAAAACATGAAAATAATTGTCAATGATGCTAATATTTTAATTGACTTAGTGAAGTTGGACATCCTGCCTCACTTCTTTCAATTACCTTTTAGCTTTCATACAACAGATATTATTTTTGAAGAGTTAGACCAAGAACAGCAGGAAATGTTTCTGCCTTTTATAACAAACAAACAATTGATAGTAGAAAATTTTACGGGTGAAGAATTACTAGCAATGGCTACCTTAAAAGAAGAAAAAAGCCAACTTTCCCTAGAAGATTGTTCTGCGTTGTTTTGTGCGCAAAAATTAGAAGCAGATTTGATCACTTCTGATAAAAACTTGCGAAATTTTGCCAGAAGTAAAGCGGTAAACATCAGAGGACATTTGTGGGTTTTGGATAGTCTTTTTGAATATGGAGTTTTACAAGGAACAGAAGTAACCCAATTGTTAACGACTTTACAAAACGATATTAACCCCAGATTGGGATTGCCTCCAAGTGCTTGTGAAGTGTTAAAAAAGAAATGGGAAAATAATAAATAACAACACGATGCGAATAAACAGTATTTTGATGGACGATAAAATGGAAGCTTTAAAAACCCAGTTGCAAGCACAGTTTGCTAAAGGGAATGAGTTGCAAAGTAAGATATTGGAGAATTTTAATAAAATTTAGTTTATGCCTAAAAATTTCAACTTAGGATTTTATATCAAACAAGAACATATTTCAAAAGCTGTAGATTTAATGAATTTACAATTG
>NZ_JBIPPD010000191.1:0-6442 GCF_044368625.1 Flavobacterium sp.
GTTGGAGATAAAATTAACGCTTGTGTGTTTCTGTTGTTCGCATCAATTTTTTGTATAAGTGGAAAACCAAAAGCTGCCGTTTTCCCAGTACCCGTTTGAGCTAACGCAACCATATCAGTGTCTTTTTCCAATAATAGGGGAATCGCTTTCTCCTGTACTTCAGTCGGATTCTCAAATCCTAGATCTAAAATCGCCTTCAGTAACGATTCACTCAATCCTAATTGTTCAAATTTATTCATATAGTATTTTAAATATTTTGCAAAAGTACGGCAAATATTTCTGATTAACTAATGTTAATTTGTCTTTTACAAAATTACTAATAATTGATTATCAATAAATTAAGAACTCCGTATGGTGTGGTTTCTTTTTTGATAACAAAATTTCTTCGAAAAAACCAAATTGCAACGTGCTGAAAAGCTGATTTTTATAAAAAAAAATGTTTTTTGGTCGTTCCCCTATCCCGATAGCTATCGGGAGGTCATCCACTCCCGCTTTCGGATGATAAATCGGGATGTCTCCCGATTTTTCATCCGGAGAGCTCTCCCGAGACTTCGGGACTACCCCTAAAGCGGGTTTACGTATCACCGTTTATTTTGCCAAAAATGCTAATAACTGCTTTACCGCCAAACCCCTATGACTTATTGCTGATTTTTCCGATTGGTTCATTTCGGCAAAAGTAATTTCATAATCATTGGCTTGGAAAATGGGATCGTAACCAAAACCGTTTACGCCTTTTTCAATTTCAGTAATCATACCTTGAATTATTCCTGTAAATAATTTTTGTTCACCATTTAAATTTAAAGCAATAACCGTTTTAAATTGGGCTTTGCGATTGTCAACTCCGTTGAGTTCGTGCAGCACTTTTTGAATATTATTTTTGTCGTTTTTTTGTTCACCAGCAAATCTTGCGGAATAAACCCCAGGAGCTCCATTCAAAAAGTCGATTTCCAATCCCGAATCGTCGGCAAAACAATTGTAGCCGTATTTTTGAGTGACGTAATTGGCTTTCAAAATGGCATTTCCTTCAATCGTATCGGCGGTTTCGGGGATATCTTCCGTACAACCAATGTCTTGTAAACTCAAAATTTGAATCGAAGAGGGAACTAAATTTTGAATTTCTTCGATTTTATGGCGGTTGTTGGAGGCAAAAACGAGTTGCATATTTTTTTAGGTTTAAAGGTAGAGTAAATCGTGGTGGGATTGCAACAATAAATGCGACATAATTTCATAACCTGCTGCATTCGGGTGGACTCCATCATCTGAAAAAAGTGGATTCATAGCATTGTCTTTTTCCAAAGCTGTAAAGAAGTCGACGTATACAACCGATTCTTCGTTAGCTAAAGAAACTAGAAAATGGTTTAAGGCTTTGATTTTTGGTATCGGAATAATTTTAGAATTCCAGTAATAAGAAGCAACAGGTAAAATGGAGCATAAAATGACTTTGCAACTTTTAGACTTTGCCACGTCAACGATTGTTTGAAAATGATGTTGGATTTTTTCTAAAGAGATTGGACCGTTATTTTCTGCTACATCGTTTGTGCCCACTAAAACAACAACGCATTTTGGTTTTAAATCAAGCACATCTGCGGTAAATCGGATAAGGATTTGAGTGCTTGTTTGTCCGTTAATTCCACGGTTTATTAGGTGCGAATTTGCTGTAAATAAGGCATCCGAATTCCAACCTGCAATAATAGAATCGCCAATGAAAACGACTCTATTTTCGGATATATTGGTTTTTAAAATCTGGTTTTCCGCTCTAAATTTTTCCAGATACGCAAAATAATTTTTGAGATGTTGCACAAAAAGGGGTACTTATTTCTTTCCGTTTTTATAACGCACTTTTTCTACCACTTCTATTTTCGGAGCAGGCTTTTTTGGTCGAGTTGTATTTTTTGAAAAAGTTTTTCCTTTTGGTGGAGCAGTACTTGTTGGAGGTTTAGTTGTTTTTGCACGATTGTTTACTGCATCGCGATTTTTTGAAATTACATCCATCGCATTTTTAGGCTCTTCCTTTGTGCCTCTTAAATGAATGATCAAACCGTTCAAGAAATTACGCAACACTTGGTCGCCACATTCCATAAAATTGGGATGATCCTCTGCTCTAAAAAAAGCATTCAATTCCGGTTTTCCAATACGGAAATCAACTAATTCTAGGATTTCGATAATTTGTTCGTCTCGCAATTGTAAGGCTACCCGTAATTTCTTAAAAACATCATTATTGTTCATGGAATCATTTTTTGCAAAGGTACTTTTTATTTTGGTATATACTTTTATTTTTTCTGTCGTCAAATCGCAGTCTCAGTTGCAGTCTCAGTCGCAGTCTCAGTCAAAGTCGCAGTCCTACTGAAACTTTAAACCTGACCCGAGGCGAAGCCGAACGGAGCAAAGCTAAACCATAGACTGAAAACTGCGACTGCAAACTGAGACTTGCAATTCCCCTTTTTTTTCCATACGTTTGAGTTTCCGAAACACCATAAAATATATGCTCATCAAACCACGCAAGGCACTCAACAAAGCTTTTCTCAAAATCCGTCCCGACCGCATTGGAATTGAATTGTTTAAATCGAAACTCATCCTGCTTTTGGATTCCAGCAAGGCCAATGAATCCGAAGAGTTTCATAAAAACTTGATTTCCGATTTTCTCAAAAACACCTATTATTCGCCCCACTATTTTATCAATACCAAAGGCAGAAACGATCTCGTTATTCACACCAAGGCCGATGCTCAAAGTGCCGTAGGTGTCATCATCGAAGCCAAAAGTCCGACCAACAAAGCCGAGATGATTTCCGAGAAAAACCTGAACAACAAAGCTTTGCAGGAACTCGTCTTGTACTTTCTGCGGGAACGCATCAGTCATAAAAATCTGGAAGTCAAACACCTTGTGGCGACCAACCTGAACGAATGGTTTATTTTTGACGCACAAATTTTTGACAAACTCTTTGCACAAAACAAGCCGTTTGTCAAGCAATTTGTAGACTTTGAGGAAGGGAAATTATCCGGCAACACGACCGATTTTTTCTACCGAGAAATTGCCAAACCCTACATCGCTACCGTTATTGATAAAATAGAATATACCTGTTTTGACCTTGCTAGTTACGATACCATACTGCGAAATGCCAATAAAGACGACGATGCCAAGTTGATTGTGCTGTACAAACTACTTTCGCCCGAACATCTTCTGAAATTGTCTTTTACCAACGATAGCAATACCTTAGACAAGAATTTCTATAATGAACTCCTGCACCTCATAGGCTTGACCGAAACCAAAGAAGGCGGCAAGAAACTCATTCAGCGTCCGAAAGTGGGCGAACGACACAGCGGTTCGTTACTCGAAAACACCATCAACCAGTTGGACAGTTTAGATAAAATTTCACGGCTTACCAATGCCAAACAGTACGGCGACACGTATCAAGAACGCCTTTTTACTGTGGGTTTGGAACTTTGCATCACGTGGGTCAACCGTATCTTGTTTTTAAAACTATTGGAAGCCCAACTCATCAGTTACCACAAAGGCGACTCGAGTTATGCGTTTTTGCACAAAGGCGTTTTGCACGATTACGACAACTTGAATGCCTTGTTTTTTATGGTACTTGCCAAGAAACCCGAGGATCGAAGCGACCGTGTCAAAGATTTGTTTGCCAAAGTACCGTACCTGAACAGTTCGCTTTTTGAACCTACCGATTTAGAACACGACACCCTTTTTATCTCCGGTTTGGAAGACAACATTCCGATGGCTTTAATTGCAGGAACCGTTATTAAAGACGGCAGAGGCAAGAAACAAAAAGGAACGTTAAACGCCTTGGACTATTTTTTTGACTTCCTTGACGCTTATGATTTTGCCAGCGAAGGCAGCGAGGACATTCAGGAGGATAATAAAACGTTGATAAACGCCTCGGTGTTGGGCTTGATATTCGAGAAAATCAACGGGTATAAAGACGGTTCGTTTTACACCCCTAGTTTTATTACGATGTACATGTGTAAAGAAACCATTCGGCGTGCCGTGTTGCAAAAGTTTAATGAAATCAAGGGATGGAACTGCCAAGAATTTGAACAACTCTACAATGCCATTGACGATACCAAAGAAGCCAATGCCATTATCAACAGCCTCAAGATATGCGATCCGGCAGTGGGTTCCGGACACTTTTTAGTCTCGGCCTTGAATGAATTGATTGCCATCAAACACGATTTAAAAATACTAACCGATACCAAAGGACGACGATTGAAGGAATACCAAATCGAGATTGTAAACGACGAACTCATTGTGACCGACGACGATGGCGTACCTTTTACCTACAACCCCAACAGTGCCGAAAGCCAGCGGGTACAAGAAACGCTCTTTCACGAAAAACAAATCCTGATTGAAAACTGCCTCTTTGGTGTAGACATCAACCCCAACTCCGTTAAGATTTGTAGATTACGGTTGTGGATTGAACTACTCAAAAATGCGTACTATAAAGCCTCCCCCGACCCCTCCAAAGGAGGAACAGCTGCAGTGGGTGCAAGTATATTGAGAGCTCCCTCTCCTTTGGAGAGGGCGGGGGGAGAGGCCTCGCTTGAAACCCTACCTAACATCGACATCAACATCAAGTGTGGGAACTCGCTGATTGCTCGATTTGGGTTGGATGCCGATTTAAAGAAAGCCTTAAAGCAAAGCAAATGGAACATCGAGAGCTACAAACTGGCGGTTTCTACCTACCGCAATGCCGAAAGCAAAGAACAAAAGCGCGAAATGGAACGCTTGATAACCGACATCAAGGGTAACTTTAGAAGCGAGATTGCCATTAACGACCCTAAAAAGTTAACGTTAGAAAAAAAGAAAGGCGAACTCTTTAATTTTACCCAGCAAGTAGGCCTTTTTGAACGCAGCAAGAAGGAGCAAACCGCTTGGAACAAAACCGTAAACACGCTTACCGCCGAGGTACAAAAACTAGAAAAAGACATTGAAGAAATAAAGAGCAACAAGATTTACGAAAACGCGTTTGAATGGCGCTTTGAGTTTCCCGAAGTACTCAACGATGCCGGCGATTTTGTGGGATTTGATGTGGTAATTGGGAATCCGCCTTATGTTGATGCTAAAAAATTAGCTGCGATAAGCACTATATTAAAAGAAAATTTTCAAGTTTATTTTAGTAGCTCAGATTTAAGCAGTTACTTCTTCGAAATTGGTCTTAATGTTTTAAAGCCAAATGGTTTACTTTCTTATATAAATACTAATAAATTTTTTAAAACTGAATACGGAAAACCATTGCGAAAGTTCATTTCTGATTATAAAATTCATTCTATTGTAAATTTTGAACAAGTTCCAATTTTTGATGAAGCCTTAGTTTCTAGTTTAATTATCATTTTTGAAAAAAGTAAATCAAAATCAGAATTTACATTTTCTGAATTTTCAAAAGAGCCCTCGCCATTTTTGGATTTTAACAACCAAGTTTCAATACGAAATTCAATTATTTCTTCTGAATCAGTTAGTGAAGCATCATGGGCATTTAATACTAATTCTATTTCAGGGCTAGTTGAAAAATTATACAGAAATGCTAATAAACTAAAAGATATTAGTACTATTGATATAAGAAGAGGAGTTACTACTGGATTTGATCCTGCGTTTATTATTTCAAATGAACTTGCTAAACAAATTTCTAATAACAATATTATAAAGCCTCTTCTTAAAGGAGCGCATATTAAGAAATATAAAACTCTAAATTCAGGACTTAACCTGATTTTTACCAGACGAGGTTACGATATTGAAGAAGATACACTTATTAAAGAACATTTATTTTCTTTTTATGAGGATTTAAAACCAAGAATAAAAAAAGAAATTAGAGGTCGGAAAGCTGGTAAGTATAAATGGTATGAAATTCAAGACAACATAGCTTACTATAAAAATTTCGATAAAGATAAAATTATCTGGCCTTTAACAGCTGATAAATGGGGATTTGCTTTAGATTTTGACAAAAACTTTTTGTCAAGTGGAGGTTTTATGTTGATTTCAGAATCTTTAGGATTAAAATATTTACTAAGTGTTCTTAACTCTAAAATTATGAATTTTTTGTTTAAACAAATTGGTGTAATGACGGCTGGTGGAGCATACACCCTTAAAAAAGCAACGATAGAAGAATTTCCGATTAAGGAAATATCATCAGAAAACCAACAACCCTTCATTGAAAAAGTCGACCAAATCCTAACCCTAAAACAAGCCAACCCATCGGCAGATACATCGGCATTAGAGCGCGAGATTGATGTGATGGTTTATGAATTGTATGGTTTGAGTGAAGAGGAGATAAAGGTTGTGGAGGGGGAATAAGTATTAAGATTGGGGTATTAAGCTAAATGGATATATATGCAAAGTACGACTATGCCACATTAATCGAATATGAGTCTACCAGAAAGTGTAATAATAATTAAATAGTGTACTTAAATAGAATTTAGTGCAGTTAAAAAATAA
>NZ_JBIPPD010000192.1:0-6359 GCF_044368625.1 Flavobacterium sp.
TTTATTTTTACAAATGTATTTTTCAAAATAAATTTAAAAACTCAAAAAGTGAGTTTTTAAGGAGTGACTAATTAGTTCAAAAAAAGTATTTGAAAGCTTTTAATACAAATTACTCTCAAATTTTATAATGTCTTAGCTTGATACTGTAATAATTTGATTTTGTTTAAAAGTAACTTTAGTGTTCTATTAATTTATAAAATATTACGCTATGAAATCAAATAATCCAGTAAGTCCGAACACGTCCAATTCCAACAATAAAGGAAGCGACAACAGAAGTGATATGAGAAAACACCAATACAAAGACCATGATGAAGTATTGACCAATGATGAAAACTTTGATGTGGATACACAAAAATTTAAAGGTGAAAAACCAGATTGGGACGACAAATTAAACAACGAAGAAAAGAAATAAACGCAAAAAACTCCAGAAATTTCTGGAGTTTTTTTATGTAAATAATTATTATTGGCTTATTTAATGAACTCAATTTTCTGAGTCTCTTCAACGTTTACGCTGTCAAAAAAACCTTGATCGCTCATCCAGTCGTCGCTAAATACTTTGCTCATGTAACGTGAACCATGGTCTGGGAAAATGGCGATTACATTACTGTTTTCGTCAAACTCACCTTCTTCGGCATACTGTCTGATGGCTTGCAAAACTGCGCCAGAAGTATAACCTACAAATAATCCTTCTTTTTTAGCAATTTCTCGTGTGGCATGTGCACTTTCTTCGTCCGACACTTTCATGAATTTGTCGATCAAATCAAAGTCGGTTGCCGATGGAATCAAATTTTTTCCTAGACCTTCAATGCGGTAAGGATAAATTTCATTATTATCGAATTCTCTGGTTTCGTGGTATTTTTTCAAAACAGAACCAAAAGCATCCACACCTAAAATTTTAATATTGGGATTTTGTTCTTTCAAATATTTTGCCGCTCCCGAGATGGTTCCTCCTGTACCGCTACAAGCTACTAAATGCGTAATTTGTCCGCTGGTTTGTTCCCAAATTTCGGGTCCCGTACTGTGGTAATGTGCATCAATATTGAGTTGGTTGAAATATTGATTAATGTAAACCGAACCTTTTGTTTCTTCGTGCAAACGTTTGGCTACATTGTAATACGAACGATCATCATCTGCAGAAACATGAGCGGGACACACGTATACTTTGGCTCCCAAACTACGAAGCATATCAATTTTATCTTTCGATGATTTTGAACTTACGGCAAGAATGCAATTGTATCCCTTGATAATACTTACCATTGCTAGGCTAAATCCAGTGTTTCCAGAAGTTGTTTCGATAATGGTGTCTCCAGGAGATAGAATTCCTTTCCGTTCGGCTTCTTCTATAATATATAATGCAATACGGTCTTTTGTCGAATGGCCGGGATTGAACGCTTCAACTTTTGCGTAAAATTTACCTACTAAACCTTCCGTAACTTTATTTATCTTAATAAGTGGTGTATTACCTATTAAACCCAGTACATTATCGTAAGCTTTTATTTCCTCTTTCATAAAAAAATTGTTAATAAAGGTATCTTCAATATAGCTGATTGACCTCACAACGTTGCAAATTTAACAAAAAAATTTTAATTACTTCTTGATTCCTTCTAAATCTAATAAAAAAGCAAACTCTTTTGCTAATTCTTTTAAAGCTTCAAACCTACCCGAAGCTCCGCCATGACCCGCATCCATATTGGTATCTAAGAATAATACATTTTTACCTGTTTTCGTGGCTCTCAATTTGGCCACCCACTTTGCAGGCTCAAAATACTGTACTTGCGAATCGTGAAGTCCAGTTGATACATACATATTGGGATATTCTTGTGGCTTTACATTGTCGTAAGGCGAATAGGATTTCATATAATCGTACGCTACTTTATCGTTCGGATTTCCCCATTCGTCGTATTCTCCAGTAGTCAAAGGAATAGAATCATCTAACATTGTAGTTATTACATCCACAAAAGGCACTTGTGCAATAACACCGTTATAAAGTTCTGGCGCCATATTAACCACGGCTCCCATCAACAATCCACCTGCGGAACCACCTTCGGCATATAAATGCTCTTTCGATGTAAATTTTTCGGCAATTACAAATTTGGAACAATCAATGAAATCGGTAAATGTATTTTTCTTTTTTAACAATTTTCCGTTTTCATACCATTCTCTACCCAAATCCTCGCCACCTCTAATGTGAGCGATGGCGTAAATAAATCCGCGATCAAGTAGTGTCAAACGCGTAGAACTGAAATACGGATCCATTGTAGCTCCATAAGATCCATAAGCATAAAGCAATAATGGGTTTTTACCATCTTTTTTGATTCCTTTTTTATAAATAACTGAAATCGGAATTTTAGTTCCATCTGTTGCAGTTGCCCAAAGACGCTCTTCGGTATAGTTGTTTTTGTCAAATTTACCACCTAAAACTTCTTGTTCTTTTTTGACCTCTTTGGTTTTGGTCTTCATATTAAAGTCAATAACTGAAGAAGGTGTTCCCATTGATTGGTAGCTGTAACGCAGGATATCGGTATCAAAATCAAGGTTGGTTGTTGGTGAAGCCGTGTAGGTTTCTATTTCAAAAGGTAAATAGTATTCTCCTTTACCGCTCCAAGGCATAATTCGTATTTTGCTCAAACCATTCGTTCGTTCTGAAACAACAAGGTAGTCTTTGAAAATTTCGATGTCTTCTACCAATACATCTTTACGATGCGGAATCAAATCTTTCCAATTGTCTTTGGTAGTTGCATTTTCGGGTGTTTTCATCACTTTGAAGTTGGTCGCTTTGTCCTTATTGGTCAGAATGTAAAAACTATCATCGTAGTGTGAAATGCTGTATTCCAATCCGCGTATTCTAGGTTGAAAAACTTTAAACGCGCCATTTGGTGTATCCGTTGGTAAAATTTGATATTCGGTAGTTAGCGTACTCCCGGATTGAATTACAATGTATTTTTTTGACTTTTCTTTGCCAATTCCTACATTAAATGTATCGTCTTTTTCTTCAAAAACCAATGGATCTTTTGTGTCGGCTGTACCAATTTGGTGTCGGAATACTTTATCTGAACGCAAGGTTTTTTTGTCTTGAGTGACGTAGAAAAACGTTTTATTGTCATTCGCCCAAACGCCATTTCCAGATACATTTTCTATTTTGTCGGATAGCAATTTTCCGGTTTCTAGATTTTTAACTTGCATCGTGTAAATTCTCCGTCCCACAACGTCTGTAGAAAACAATGCCAACTTATTGTCAGGACTAACGCTCAAACTCCCTAATTGAAAATAACTTTTTCCTTTGGCCAATTCGTTGCAATCAAAAAGAATCTCTTCTTTAGCATCCAATGAACCTTTTTTTCTGGAATAAATGGGGTAATCTTTCCCCGTTTCGTATCGAGTAATGTAATAATATCCATTGAACAAATACGGTACCGAACTGTCGTCTTCCTTGATTCTGGACTTCATTTCGTCAAACAACTCCTTTTGAAGTGTTTGCGTATGAGCCGTCATTTTTTGATAGTATTCATTCTCTTTGTTCAAATAGTCAATAACCTCAGGGTTTTCGCGTTCATTGAGCCAATAGTAATTATCGATTCTAACATCGCCGTGTTTTTCGAGCGTTTTAGGTATTATTTTTGCCACCGGCGGTTGTATGTTTTCTGACATTTGTGAGTCGCTTTTTTTAGTGCATGAAGTTGCAAAAATAAAACAAAGCCCGGCTAAAATGGAAATGTTTTTCATATAAATTAAAAGTTGGTATAACGATGCAATTTAATAAATTTGTAGTAACATAAATTTAAAAATTATAAACAATGTTTGGAGACTTAATGGGAATGATGGGTAAACTGCAAGAAGCTCAAAAAAAAGTGGCAGAGACAAAGCAACGATTGAACACGGTTTTAATCGATGAGCAAAGCAATGACGGGCTGTTTAAAGTAACTTTAACGGCGAATCGAGTGGTAAAATCGGTTACCATAGACGACCAGTTGCTTGAAGATAAAGAACAATTGGAAGACTATTTTGTATTAGTTATGAACAAAGCCATTGAAAAAGCAACTGCTATTAATGAAGCCGAATTGGCTACTGCCGCCAAAGATGGAATGCCAGAAATCCCTGGTATGGATATGTTTAAGTAGAGAGACAAAAGCCTTTGCAATTAATTGTAAAGGCTTTTTTATTCCATTTATTTTTTTTTAATCATTTATGAATGATACGATTTTCTAATTGCAAGTCCAATAGCTTTTGACAATAAAGGTGGAACCGCATTTCCTAATTGAACTAATTGTTTGTTTTTAGGCCCTTCAAAAATAAAATCATCTGGAAAAGATTGTATTCTTGCCATTTCACGTGCAGTTAAAACTCTAGGTAATTTTGGATGTACATTTACTCCGCCATGATTTTCTTTTATTGTACACGAAGCTTCATTCCAAGGGCATTTTTTCCAAGCGTCTGAGTATCCCTTATAAAGGCTTTTTCCTTCTTCTAAAGCCAACATTCTTTCAGCCATATCAGGTCGGTGTTTGGTTTGCACGTGATTGAACTCCTTATTATCTTCCATTTCCATTAAATCTTTAATGGCTTCTCCAGTTGTCATGTAATTTTCAGGTGATAAAAAAGGTTTTGGATGATAATTTTTTTTATTAATTCGATTACCAATAAATATAACCCGATCTCTTTTTTGTGGTACTCCATAATCAGCAGCTCTTAAAACGGTTACATTCATTTCGTATCCGGCTTCCTTGAAATCTTCCAATATCATTTCCTCAACCTTACCTTTTAACATTGACCTCAATCCTACAACATTTTCGCAGACAACAAATTCAGGTTTTAAATTTACCACAATATCCAATAAATCTTTATACAGTGAATTTCTGGGGTCTTCCACTATTCGATTACCTGCCATACTAAAACCTTGACAAGGAAATCCGCCTGCAACAACATTTAATGGTCTACCATTCAACTGTTTTTTGACGGTATCGTAAAATTCTTTTTTCTTACTATCTAATTTAATATCTCCTTCAACGAATGGATGATTAAAATTTCTTCTGTACGTTTTTCCGGCAGCTTCAAACCAATCCAATCCACAAACTCCGTTAAAACCGGCCATTTCAAGTCCTTTAGTAATTCCGCCCGCTCCCGAAAATAAATCAACAAAAGTTAAATCAGATGTATTGGGATTATCCCATTCTTCAATAATCTCAATCCAATTTACTTCATCATTGGGATTGTTTTTATAATTGACACTTTTCTTCTTCTTCGACTTACTTTTATCATTTATAATAATTTCTTTTCCAAAAATATCATAATGCGTTAATTTGTCGTCTGCTAATGAATTACTATTTATAAAATTTTCCAAAGCATCATTTGCTATACGGTAAGAAGTGCCAATTTTTGTAGATTTTAGCTTACCACTTGCAATATGTCTTCTTATTGTTTTTTGAGATACGTTTAATTTCTCGGATATATCTGATATCGAATAAAAAGCATGCTTTTTGTCAAGTGTGTCCATATTTGTCCAGTTTATATGGTGCAATATATTGATGATTTATTTAACTGCAAAAAAATTATGTGTAATTGTACTGTCTAAATTTTCAATAATAAAAACAACGTCGGATTTTGTGTTTTGGTACTCTATAAAGTTAGAATTCGCTGCTATTTTTGCCGAATATTCTTTGTAAACCCGTTTTTTATATTCCCATTGACATCTTAAAAACATTTCTCTTTCTTGTGCTTTATGAGAATGATGCACGATAAAAAGTCTGTTTTGATAATTGTTTCTTACTCCTTTACTTTGTTCATCGTAAAAAAATTTAATCATATTGGTTGGATTTTGCATTACCTCTTCAATAGTTGCTCTAAAGCATCTCGGTATCACTGTTCCTTTTACATCAAATCGTAACTTGGGATTATTATTAAACTCAATATCATACGTTTGATCCTTAGAATTTAGATTTTGATTTACATTATTATTCATAGCGAAAATATGTTCATCACATTTGGCACATTTCCATAAAAACCATCGTCTCCTCAAATAATTTTTATCAGTATCGGATAAGTTTGCTACTTGTTGTTCCAGTTCATCAAATGAATGTATCGCAAACATATTTATTTTATTATCCGATTTATTATTTTGTATGCTACCCCAATTTAAAGGAACAATTTTAGTAAGAAATTGTAAGTCAATAGCGAGTTGTTCATATTGATTTTGTGTCATTTTAAATTGTTTTAGGTTAAAACTAATTTATAAAACTGTAAGTTCAAGTTATAAGTGCAACAGATAAATTAAAAACACTTGGAGTTTTCCTCCAAGTGTTTAAGGTCAAAAGCCTAAATTTGTCTTTCATGAAAAAATATAAACAATTAACCGTTGAGCAAAG
>NZ_JBIPPD010000356.1:0-6358 GCF_044368625.1 Flavobacterium sp.
ATCCATCTGGCAAAGTTCCTGTTGAGTAAGCGTTTGGGTTATTTGAGGCGACAATTTGATAATTTGGATCCACCCCAACGTTGGCTTCAATTGTGGCACCAGTTACTACGGGTACGGCGGCAACTGTGCCTCCTATTCTAACGTCGTCAATTACCCACCTTTCATTAGAGCCACTTGTCATTGATATTCTTACTCTAATCTGCGTGTTTGCGTTAGGAATATTGATTCGAACGGTGGATATTCCGCCACTTCCACCTGAAGATGAAACAGCAGTTGGAGTATTGTTGCCGTCGTATGTAACCGTTGCATTACCTGTAGCTGAAAATGCCCACCTTTGATTTGCACCTGAACCTGCAATAGTTAATTCAGAAGAGTAAGTAGTACCTCCATCTACGCTAATTGATACCGTAACTACGTCACCTGAATCAATACCATTTGATTCATTAACAGACATTCCAGCTAATCTAAAATCAACAAAAGCACTCGTGTAACCGGATAAAGATTGATTTGCAAAAGTAAGAGTTGTTGTTGTACCTACAGCCTGCCAACCTCTTGAACCTGAAACAAATAAATTTGCACTCGCAGGAAGACCACTTGCAAGATTTGTTCCAGTTGAATTTCCACCTCCAGTATTTGCAAAAGTGAGTGCAGGTGACGCAGGTGTTGCTTCAAAATCTTGGGACGATATTGTAACCTGCCCCCAAGACAAACTCGAAATTAAAAACAAACCCAATAGCAATGCTTGTTTGTTGAATAAAAGTAAAAGCTTTTTCATAAAAAACATATTTTTAATAGTCCACAAAGATATATGATAATTACAATATACTTAACAAGTGAGGTTAACAAAGTATTAAATTATAACAGTGTTGCCACTTTACCAACCAAATCAACACGCTATTATAACGTATTGTAAGAAATTTCTTATTATAAATTTAATTCAATATAAAGTGTTTTTTTCCTAAATTGGCGGTTTTAAATTGCTTGCCAGATGACGCCCACATTTATACTTATCTTGATTACTATTTATTTCGGAATCTTATTTATCATTTCTCACTTTGTGAGCAAAAAAGACGGTGGCAATGCGGCTTTTTTTAGCGCTAATAAAAATGCCAAATGGTACCTCGTCGCATTTGGAATGATTGGAACAGCACTTTCCGGAGTAACTTTTATTTCGGTTCCCGGTCAGGTTGGGTCGCCTGATGTACAGTTTAAATATTTTCAATTTGTACTAGGAAACGCCATTGGATTTTTATTGATTGCCAAAGTACTGTTACCACTTTACTACCGCATGCACTTGACTTCCATTTATGGATACATCGAACAACGTTTGGGCACGGTTTCATACAAAACCGCGGCTACCATTTTCCTCATCAGTCGCACTATTGGCTCAGCCGCTCGCTTGTATCTGGTGGTTTTGGTTTTGCAGCGTTATGTATTTGATGCTTTTGGCGTTCCGTTTTGGGTTACTGTTTTGGGTTCTTTAGCATTGATTTTTTCTTATACTTACAGGGGCGGATTAAAAACCATCATCATCACCGATACGTTGCAAACCTTATTTTTGGTGTCGTCGGTTTTGTTTACCATTTACTTTATTTGTACCAGCCTGGACTTCACTTTTCTCGAGGCTTTTGATGCCGTAAAAAACAGTAGTTATTCGAAAATTTTCTTTTACGAAGATGTCTTAAAAAGCAACTTTTTTGTCAAACAAATTCTGGGTGGGATTTTCGTAACCCTTGCAATGGTAGGACTTGACCAAGATTTAATGCAGAAAAACCTCAGCTGTGCAACTATTGGCGAAGCACAAAAAAACATGTATGTATTCACGGGGATTTTTGTGATGATCAATTTGTTTTTTTTAAGCGTGGGAGCCTTACTTTATATTTATGCCGAGAAAAACGGAATTTCGATTCCACTTGACGCAGTTACAGGAAAACCCAGAACCGACTTACTTTTTCCCGAAATTGCGTTCAATCATTTGACGTTGATTCCCGCAATCATCTTTTTATTAGGACTTACAGCCGCCACTTTTGCTACAACCGACTCCGCTTTAACCGCACTAACTACTTCTTTTTGTGTCGATTTTTTAAATATGGACAAAAAAATCGAACCCGACAACGGGAAATCGGTTCGTTTGAGACATCTGGTTCACATCGGATTTTCGCTTTTAATGTTCGCGGTGATTATCGTCATTTTTTGGATGAACAGCGATTCGGTGGTAACCTTGATTTTTAAAATTGCCGCTTTTACTTATGGACCGCTTCTCGGACTTTATGCTTTTGGGCTTTTTGTAAAAACCAAAACGGTTCGGAACAATTGGGTCCCGTTGATTTGTATTTTAGCTCCCACAATTACCTTTTTGATGAGTACTTTTTCTGCTGAATTATTTGGCAATTACCAGTTTGCCGAAGAACTAATCATCATCAATGGTGGCTTGACATTTCTGGGTTTGTTTCTGATTTCGAAACCAGCGGCAGGAAGTACGCGGTTTTAAATTTAAATCGAAGGATAATTAAAGATTAAACATTCTTACTAAAAAAGAAAAACGCCCTTTCGGACGTTTTTGCTTAATTTAATTTGCAATTGCTTTCTTTTTTTTATGGGTGTAATAAAAAACGATTGCTATTCCTACTACTATCATCAATGGAATCCAGTTATCGATTGGTGCTGGTGCTCCTGGATCACCATCAATTCCGCCCGGATCATCGTCTGCGAATGCAGCGGTACTCCACAAAGTGAAAGCTATTAGAAAAAGGATTATCTTGTTGTTCACTATCTTTTGCATAATTCTTCAATTTTTATTTTTAATTACTGTACGTAAATTTTTGTCGTAAATGATTTTCCGTCTTGAGTGATGTTCAATAAGTAAAATCCTTGGCTTACCGATGAAAGTGTAATTACGTTTTGTGTATTTGCCAATGTTCCTTTTTGAATAAATTGTCCCAATAAATTGGTAACCGTGTAGTTTGCCGTTTGATTATTGCTTCCCAAATGGATGTGCAACTGGTTGTTGGTTACCGGATTTGGAAATACGCTTGCCACTAACGGACTTTGTTCCACATTGTTCAAATTGACTTGATACACGATTCGGAAACGGTTGTCTGGATTGGTAGTGGTTGCAGCTACTCCTGTAAACGGTATCACTACCTCTGAGCCATCGGTTGGTATAGTCGTGAACGTTCCTGCTACTGTGTCTTCCAAAACAGGAAGCAGGGTGCTGTTGCTGTAATTTTCTGTTCGTACTCGCAATTGATACGGCAATACAGTCGTTCCTGTCAATCGGATGGGTTGAATTTCGGTGGCAACTGGTAAAGCTCTGTGTTCGATAGACAAACTTGTGGTATTGTTTCGGAACATGATGCTTTCGTTGAAATTCGAAATTTTATTGCTGTCCATTGCATTTACTTCATTGGATCCATCTGCATAATTTACACTTAAAGCGCCATCGGCCAATTTCCAGTTGTTTTCTATTTGTTTGTACAACAATACGCGAATTTTATCGGCATCGGTAGTTGTTGATCCAGCAGCATTTTTGGCAAACCAATTGTTGGACGATCCTGATACTTTGTCTAATTCGTTGATTTGGAAAGAAGTTGCTGTTGCCGATCGAACGAAGAATCCTTGTCCGCTTTGAATGAATGCGTCTTGTGCATCTACTGGAACCGACCAGTTTTGTCCGTCAAATGTAACATAAGCTCCGAAGTTTCCTAAACTTGGATTAATTAACCAAAGTTTTTGTCCTGTATTGTTTGTTATCAAAGATACTGGATTGATGGCACTGGCATACGGATTGGCTAAGGCATGATAAACTCCCGTAGCTAGACCCGTGTGGTTTACTGGTCCGGTAATCAATTGTCCTTTCGGACGCAAAGTAGTAGTATCAGCTCCCGTTACAATGTTAGTACTGTTTGACGGTCCTGTAACAAATACTAAGAATGGTTTGGTATCGGTGGCTGTAGCTCCAAAAATTGGTTCTGTAGTAAGATCCGCGATGTTTTGCCAACTTGTAGCATATTTTCTGATGTTTGGTGAGGTTCCGCCTGAAACATATCCGTTTTGAGCGGTAGCGGTTGGGCTAAAAAGCAATACGCCTTCGCCATTTGTTCCTTGCCAGTTGTCCGTAATTGTATTATCTGAAACTCCCGTCAATGGTGCAGTTAGTATTCTCCAAGCACGGTTGGCAGGAATGTAACGTTCAACAGTTGATGTACCAGTTCCTGCAATTGCAGCACCTGTATATGGAGCAAATCGAGCTGTTCCTGTTGCATCACTTTTAAAAATGATTGAACCATTGTTTGTCAAGTTTCCTGCTATGGATAACGATTGTGTTGGTTTCACATTTAAAACAGCTGCAGCATTTACGGTAAGGTTTTTTGCAATAATGGCATCCATTTCGTCATAATCTGCATCAATGATAGCATCGATTGCAGCTGTTGGCGCACCATTGGTCCAAGCTGGTTCTGTTGCTGGATTTGTGATAGTCCAAGTTGTTCCACAAACACCATTTGTGATTATTGCATTGCCACTCATAGTAGTGGAAGCACTACAGAATTGGTTGGTAGCCACAATTGTGTAGGTCCCTAAAGCAGTTTGATTTCCAAAAACCAAAGCATTTCCGGTTCCAGCGACTGGCGATCCTACATCAACTCCATCTAATCGAAGTTGGTAGTTCATTCCTACTTCTGAATCTGAAAGGTTAATATTTGCAGTTTCTGAACCACATAACGCACCTCCACCTGTTACAGCATAAGCAATTGGTTTGATACAGGTTACGAATCCAATAAAATTAAATTCATTTATACTTCCTGCACCTGTACCAGCATTATAACCATATACCCTAAAAGTTATTTGACTTCTAACATCATCAAATGCAGTTGCAGTTAATGATAAATTTGAATTAATTTGTGTAGCAGTATTTGCGTTTGTATAGACGGCTAAATCGTTAGCAAAATTATCTGCACTACTTCGCACGGCATAGGTTGACGGACCAGAAGCAGAACTTTGATAAGACAATTGTAATTGTTCAAAATTGATTAAATAACCATTATTAGGCGTTAAATTAAATTCAAAATAATCATCAGTAACTAAAGTAGTACTGCCACTTGTCCAACTATTTGTATTGTATCTGTCATTTCCAGCTATACCTAATATACCAGCGCCACGTCCAATCCCTGTAACTGTGATATTGGCATTGAAAGACTGCCCTGCAGTATATGGATTAGAATTCCCTGGAGATGACCCTGTAATAGGATTCGAGAATATACTAATAGGCACCAGCGATACCGTCACATTTTGTGTAGCATTAGTTGCAGCATTATAATTTAAATTTCCCGCTTGAGAGGCCGTTATAATTGCAGAACCTACTCCTACTACTGACAAGGTGTTTCCTGATATAGACACAACATTTGAATCTGAACTTTGATACGTAAGTGCTAATCCAGATGTAGCACTTGCATAGGTATTTAAATTAACTGATGAAGAACTTGTGTTTAAAGTAGGTAATGCATTAAAATTTATCGTTTGATTTGCTTTAGTAATGTCGGCTGTTACACCAGGCTGCGTCAAATTATAATTTAAGGCTGCACTTCCAGTTAAAGAAACGGTTACTGCTATTCCCGTTCCTACGTTAGTCGAGGCAAAAACACCAGTTGTTGCAATACTCACGTTTGCTGCATCAGCTACTTCAATTCCAACTAATGTTCCTGCAGTAATGGTGGCTACAGTAGTGGCATCATACACTTTATTTTGTGCTACAACTCCATTTGCAGATACTATCTTTTGTGAAATCGTAGCGGTTAAACCTATAGGTTGTGTCAAACTATAGTTTGCAGCTGCACTTCCAGTTAAACTAAAACCACTTGCCGTAATAGGCTTTGCTACGCCAGCATTGGCATTGGCAAAGCTATATGTTGGAGTCCCAGTAAGTGTTACATTAGCGACATCTGCTGCTAAAACATTGTTTAAAACGGGTGTTCCTGAAACAGTTGCCGTATTGGTTGCATTGTATATTTTATCAACTCCAGTTAGTCCAGAAACAGTAAGAACTCTTGGTGTAACCGTCAAGGTACGAACCACATTGGTTGCAGCATTGTAATCAGCATTTCCAGATTGAGAAGCTGTAATGTCGGTTGTTCCTACACCTATAATTGTAACTGTATTTCCTGCAATTGTGGCTACATTCGTATTAGAACTAGTATAGTTTAAGCTTAAACCGGAGTTACTTGTTCCTGTTAAATTAAAATCAGTATCGCCATATTGACTATTAGCCAATGTTGCAAAATTAATAGTCTGATTTCCTTTGGCAATATTAAAGATTAAAGTAGCTGGATCACTAGTACCCGAGCTATTAGAAGCGGTTACT
>NZ_JBIPPD010000032.1:0-21089 GCF_044368625.1 Flavobacterium sp.
CCACAGATTAAAAAGATTAAAAGGATTTTTAATCTATGAGACTAAGCAATCTGTGTTCATCTGTACAATCCGTGGCAAAAAGATTTAAATTTTTAAAATAAGACATTTAATCTGAGCAATAACTTATCACCGTGGGATAAAACTTATTGAGTTTACTCCCTTTGTAAAGCCGGCAAATACCATTTATATTTTACTGCTAATAATCGGATGCTAATCATTACCGAAGAAGTTATAATGTATAACACATCTTGGTTCAGGTTGATTTCTTTTAATGCAAAAAACAGTACTCCACCAAAAATACAAATGGTTGCATAAATTTCGCGCCGGAAAATAACAGGAATTTCATTGCACAAAATATCTCTGATAACACCTCCAAAACAAGCCGTCATAGTTCCTAAAGCAATGCAAATAACGGGATGGAGACCAAAAATAATTCCGCGTTCTAAACCAATCAACGTAAAAACGCCCAAACCGATGGTGTCCCATAAAAATAAAGACGTTCGGAGTCGGTCGAGTTTTTTACGAAAAATAACTGCTAATGCAAAACCAAAAATAATCAAATACACATACCGTAAATCCAGCATCCATCCCACGGGAGTTCGACCAATGAGCATGTCGCGAAGCGTACCGCCACCCACTGCGGTAACAAAAGCGATTATAAAAACACCAAAAGGATCCAACTTTTTATTAATAGCCGTCAAAGCTCCCGACATTGCAAATGCAGTAGTTCCGATAAAATCAAGGAGTGTAAAAATGGTCATAGTTTTATAAGTTTTGATTGAAAACTACATACTTTGTGTATAATAATTGTAGTCTTTCATAACCGTATTGATAAAATCCTGGTGATTGCCACTTTGGTTTTTTATTCCCGTTACTGCTTCAATTTTTGAAGTAATGTTGGCCAGTAATTCGTAGTCATTTCCGGCTTTGGCACGGATAAAATGCTCCTTGATAATTCGCGCATCATTGTCGGACAGTTTGATAACTAAAGGATAAATGGGTTTGTAATCCTCATTAATTTCTTCCAAAATCGTACTCGAAATATTGACGTTATTCCGCAGCGAAATTACAGAAGTTCCCGCAGCCATATCGCCCAAACGCTGTGCTTTTTTATTCATAATGATAGCGAAAAGCCCAATTACACCGCTGCTTAAAACTATATCAATCAATCGAAACAACCAGCGAATCAAATAATCGCCAAAACTTGCTTGATAACCTTCAATCTTTACTACTTTTATGCGAAGTAATTTTTTTCCCAAGCTTTGTCCCTCAAAAAAAGTTTCGAAAATGAGGCTGTAAAACATAACCGGTAAAAATACAATCGATTGAACTGCCATTTGAGACCAGCCGTCCATTTTACTCAAAGTATCAGACAAACCAGAATAAGCCATTAGTGTAAAAACACTAATCAAATAAGCGATGATGATAAGTAAATCAACACCGAAAGCCAAAATCCTGTGACCAAGAGAAGCCGCAGTAAAATTTATCGTGACATTTTGCGTAGTATTGATGGATAATTCTGACATATTTTATATTTTAGCCTACGATGAGAGAAGTTGCCTTCATAAAACAAAACAAAGAAAAATGGCTCGATTTTGAAGCCGCAATTTTTGGTAAAGCTAAAAAAAATCCTGATGAAATTGCAGGATTGTACATACATTTAATCAATGATTTATCGTATGCACAAACCTATTACCCTAAGAGTAAGACGGTTGTTTACCTCAATTATTTGGCTTCACAAATTTACCAGCGGATATATAAAACCAAAAGACACGAAAAAAACCGTCTCGTTTACTTTTTTTCGGAAGAAGTACCATTGTTGTTGTACCAATACAGACGCTACGTTCTATATGCTTTTCTACTCTTTTTTATGTTTGTGGGTATCGGTATTTTATCAGCAATATACGATGATGGCATCAGCCGATTGATTTTAGGCGATGCCTATGTCAATAAAACATTGGAAAACATCAAAAACGGAAATCCCGTAGCCATTTATAAATCAGGTTCCAATTGGGGCGGATTTATTGGAATTACCATCAACAATCTTCGAGTTGGCGCTTTGTGTTTTATCATGGGCGTTTTTGGAGGATTGGGTACGGCCTACGTTTTGTTTAAAAATTGCTTGATGTTGGGTTCTTTTCAATACTTCTTTTACCAAGAAGGTGTGTTTTGGGAAAGCGTTCAAGGTATTTGGATTCATGGTTCGATGGAAATTTTTGCCATTGTAATTGAATCTGCCGCTGGACTTATTTTAGGTGCTTCCATTTTATTTCCGCAAACTTTTTCGCGCTTGACTTCTTTAAAAATCGGTTTTAAAAACAGTTTTAAAATCTTTTTAAGCACCGTACCTTTTACCATTGCTGCAGGCTTTTTAGAAGGTTTTGTAACCCGATATTCGCTAGAAATGCCCAATTGGCTGAACGTATTTATAATTTTAGCTACCTTGTCGGCAATTTCATTTTACTATTTGATTTTTCCCTCAATTGTAGCCAGAAAAAGTAATTTCATCCCGAAAACAGCTTAAACCATTTTGAAAAAAATCCTACCTATTTTTCTCTTTTTACTTAGTCTTCCTCTTTGGAGTCAAAATGCGGCGCTTGACATTGATGCAAACAAGAAGGCAACAATTGTTGTGGATACTTCAACTATTGAACGCGTTCAGTTCAATGAAAATTTCAAAGAAAAATACAACGATTCCGCTTTTATTTATGAAAAAAAAGCGCCCTTAAAATCTTTGTGGGATCGATTTAAAGAGTGGTTTACACAATGGATTGAACGAACTTTTGATGTTCAGGACAGTCAGAAGGCAATAAGTATTTTAGACTACACGATCAATACCATTGCCATTTTGCTGATTCTTCTGGTAATTTATTTAATTGTAAAAGCCATTTTAAATAAAGAAGGTACCTGGATATTTGGCTCAAAATCAGATCAAAATCTCATTCGCTACGACGAAATTGAAAAAAACCTACATCTGGTTGATTTTGAAAAATTAATAAAAGAAAGCATCAAATCAGGCGAACACCGATTAAGCATTCGGTATTATTATTTGTTTTTACTCAAGAAAATGTCTGAAAAGCAAATCATTGAATGGGATGTTGAAAAAACCAACAGCGATTATATTTACGAAATTAAGTCGGCTGAGTTGAAAGCACGTTTTGAATACCTTTCCTACTTGTACAACTACATGTGGTACGGGGAATTTGCGGTAAGCATTGAAGATTTTGAAAAGGCAAAAAAAGCCTTTGAGACCACACTAAAATCCATTTATTAATGCATAACTCTCTTAAAATATATTTGATTTTAATGGTAGTGGTTTTGGCTGCAGTTATTGCTTTGGATTCGAGTACACCCAAACCCATTAATTGGTCACCCACCTACTCCATCAACGACAAAATCCCGTTTGGAATGTACGTTTTTGACCAGGAATTGAAAGGAATTTTGAAACCCGACACTTTAGAAACGATAAATGTAACCCCCTACGAATATTTCGATGATTATTACAATTATGATTCGTTAGTAAATTCTTACACAACATCGGGAACTTTTATAGCCGTTAACGATTTTGCTGATTTTGATGAAGAATCGGTTCAAGAACTACTCTATTTTTCGAGTCATGGAAATACAGTTTTCTTGAGTATGAAATCGCTCCCGCAAATGCTGCTCGACAGTCTCAAAATCAAATTTAAATCAAATTTTGAAATGAACGAAGCAAGTACGCTTTGGTTTGCAAATGAAAAGTTGGGACCTGAAAAGTACTTTATCACCGAAGGCTTGGGAACCAATTATTTTTCGGAAATTGATACACTTACAACCACGGTTTTGGGCTACCAAGGCAATGACAAGGCTTTCGCCAATTATATAAAAGTACCTTACAAACAAGGCCATTTTCTGCTTCACCTTCAGCCTGCCGTTTTTACGAATTTTCATTTGTTAAAAAATAAGCATTCAGACTATACCGAAAAAGTGCTTTCGTATATCCCAAAAGGCAACATTTTTTGGTACACCAAAGGAATTACCGACGGACATATTTCGCAAAATCCAATGCGTTTTATTTTTAGTCAGCCCGCTCTCAAAGCGGGTTGGTATCTGTTTTTAATCGGTATGACGGTGTTTATTTTGTTTAATATCAAAAGAAAACAGCGCATTGTTCCTGTAATTACTCCCTTGGAAAATACAACCATCGAGTTTACCAAAACCATCGGAAATTTATATTTTCAAGAAGGAAACCACTCTACTATTATTGACAAAAAAATCATTTATTTACTCGACAAAATCCGACGGGAATATCTCATTGACACCAACGTTTTGGACGATAAATTTGTGCAAAAACTCCAACTAAAAACCGGGAAAAACCGGGAAGATTTGAACCAATTGTTTTATAAAATCAACCAACACCGCAAAGGAAATTTTGAAAGTGTGGAAAATGACTTGGTCGAAATAAATACATTAATCGAAAAAATATTCAACTAATATGGAAGAATCAGAAAACAATACTATTGAAAATAAAAGTGAAAACGAAAATGTAAATTTTCAATCAAGATTAGACTTAACAAGCCTTACCGAAAGCATTGCGGCAATGAAAGCCGAATTGAACACTGTGATTGTAGGTCAGGAAAAAATGATCGACCAATTGCTGGTTGCTTTTTTATCCAACGGTCACATCTTGCTCGAAGGCGTTCCCGGCGTGGCAAAAACGATTACGGCAAAACTGTTGGCACAAACAATGGACATTGGTTTTAGCCGCATCCAATTTACTCCCGATTTAATGCCGTCGGATATTTTAGGAACCAGCGTTTTTGATTTGAAAAAATCCGAATTTGAATTCAAGAAAGGTCCTATTTTTTCGAACTTAATCTTAATTGACGAAATCAACCGAGCACCTGCCAAAACCCAAGCGGCGTTGTTTGAGGTAATGGAAGAACGCCAAATCACTATGGACGGAACAACCTATGTTCTCGACAAACCATTCTTAGTCATTGCAACTCAAAACCCGATTGAACAAGAAGGAACCTACCGTTTGCCGGAAGCGCAACTCGACCGATTTCTGTTCAAAATTGTGATTGATTATCCAAAATTAAGTGAAGAAATTCTCATTTTGCAGCGCGAACACGTATTGCAAAATCACGGAAAATTAGAAAACATAAAGAAAATCATCACCGCTTCAGTTATAGAAAAGTACCAAACGTTGGTAAAACAAATTGTGGTGGAGCAAAATTTATTGGAATATATCGCCAAAATTGTGGTCAACACGCGTGAAAATGCTTTCCTGTATTTGGGTGCTTCGCCTCGTGCTTCGATTGCTATCTTGAACGCAGCTAAGGGTTTCGCGGCTTTGAGAGGTCGCGATTTTGTAACACCCGAAGATATTAAAGAAGCCGCCGTTCCGGTATTGCAACATCGAGTAATGGTAACGCCAGAGCGTGAAATGGAAGGACTTTCGAGTGTCGAAATCATCAAGCAAATCATTGAAACAGTAGAAATTCCGAGATAAAAGCCCACTAGTCCCCGAAGGGGTCATTTAAGAAATGAAACTACTAAAAAATTTATACCTCAACAATTTATTTTTCTATTTGCTTTTGGGTAATATAGTGCTTTTTGTTGTTGCCTTCTTTTTTCCGAGGTTGTATAAAATTTCATGGATCGCGTTTCTGATTTTAATGCTTTTTTTAGCCATCGACATTATGATTTTGTTTTTTGCTAAAAAAGGAATTGAAGCAACCAGAATCACGGCAGAAAAATTATCCAATGGTGATGAAAATCCAGTTAATGTAAGTATTAAAAATTATTATACTTTTCCGGTTGTTGCCAAAATTATTGATGAAATTCCGTTTCAGTTTCAAGTACGAAATTTCTGTATCATTCGTAAAATCAAAGCTTCATCACAAGATGAGATCAGTTATTATCTTCGTCCAACAGAACGTGGCGAGTATTACTTTGGAAATTTAAATTTGTACATTAGTTCGCCCTTGTTATTGATTTCAAGACGCTTTAGTTTTGACAAAAATCAAATGGTTCCTGTATATCCGTCGTATATTCAGCTTCGAAAATACAATCTGATGGCTTTCTCCAACCAACTTTTCCAATACGGATTTAAGAAAATTCGCAGGATTGGACACACGATGGAGTTTGAACAAATTAAGGAATACGTTGCTGGAGACGACATCAGAACGCTGAACTGGAAAGCCACGGCCAAACGAAATTCGTTGATGGTCAATCAGTTTCAAGACGAAAAATCGCAGTCAGTTTATATGGTAATTGACAAAGGTCGACTGATGAAAATGCCTTTCAACCGCTTGAGTTTACTGGATTATGCAATTAACGCAACGTTGGTTTTATCGAATGTGATTTTGAAAAAACAAGACAAAGCGGGCGTGTTTTCATTTTCAAAAAAAGTCGAAAATCGGGTGGTTGCCGAAAAACGCTCCTCGCAAATGCAACTGATTTTGGAAAATTTGTACAACATCAAAACCGACTTTTTCGAAAGTGATTTTTCGAGATTGTATGTGGATATTAAAAAGAATTTGACCCAGCGGAGTTTAGTTATTTTGTACACTAATTTTGAAACCGTCGACGGTTTGCATCGGCAATTGCCTTATTTAAAAGCCATTGCCAAAAGTCATTTATTGGTCGTTGTATTTTTTAACAACACCGAATTGGAAGATTTAATCCAGAAAAAAGCCGATACGGTTCAGGAGATTTACGACAAAGTAATTGCTGAAAAGTTTGCTTTTGAAAAGCGATTGATTGTAAATGAATTGAAGAAATACGGTATCTATTCGGTTTTAACCGACCCAGAAAATTTGACTTTAGATACGATTAATAAATATTTGGAGATTAAGGCTAGGGGGATTTTGTAGTTTTTTGCCACGGATTTAAAAGATTAAAAGGATTCTTAAAAATCTGTGGAAATCATTTTAATCTGTGGCATCAATAATTTCTATATTTGCTTTAGCAATTCGTAACTTAAATTTATTTGCGAACTTTGCGTAAAACTTTGCGAACCTTGCGGTTAAACCAACATAATTTCACAATGAAACAAATCACCTCCGTTCAAAATCCATACATCAAATCCCTAGTTCAACTCCAAGACAAAGCCAAGATGCGAAAGCAAACCGGCACTTTTATCATTGAAGGAAAACGTGAAATTGAACTCGCTTTAAAGGGCGGTTATGAGCTTGAAACGGTACTATTTGTTCCTGAATTAACTTCTGAAAAGGAACTTTTATCCTTTCAAATTGCGAATGTGGAACGAATTGAAATCAGTAAAGACGTGTATCAAAAGTTGGCGTACCGTGACACTACCGAAGGCGTTATTGCCATTGCTAAAACCAAATCCCTTGCTTTAAAAGACTTAAAATTATCGGACAATCCACTGATTTTAATTGGCGAAAGCCTTGAAAAACCCGGCAATGTAGGAGCGATTTTACGAACCGCCGATGCCGCAAACGTCGATGCTGTGATTATTGCCAACCCGAAAAGTGATTTGTACAACCCCAATGTGGTGCGTTCGAGCGTGGGTTGCTTGTTTACCAATCAAATTGCCACGGCTTCAACCGAGGAAGTAATTGCGTTTTTGAAAGAAAAGAACATTAATTTCTACAGCGCAACGTTGCAAAATTCGACTTCCTATCACACACAAGATTACACCAAACCCACCGCTTTAGTCGTAGGAACGGAAGCAACAGGACTTACACAAGCGTGGCGAGACCAAGCGACTCAAAACATCATCATCCCTATGCAAGGCGAAATCGACTCGATGAATGTGTCGGTTGCAGCGGCGATTTTACTCTTTGAGGCGAAGAGACAAAGGGGGTTTTAATTTAGAATTTAGCTCCGAAGTTTCGGGATTAGGATTTAGGATTGGTATTTGGGCGATTACATTAGAGAAGAAAGAAGCGATTTTAAGTCGTTTTACTTTTCAATAAATTAAATTTCTCTAACCTGACAATTATCATTTTTAAATAGTGAACTTGAACCTAATTTTGGCGTTCAAATTCAGCCTATGAAAACTTCTTTAATCGAAAAATACAACGTTCCAGGTCCTCGATACACCAGTTATCCCACGGTTCCGTATTGGGAAGAAGACACCTTTTTGCATGAATTGTGGTTGGAAAGTGTTCGAAAATCATTTACCCAAAGTAATACTTCCGAAGGAATTAGTTTGTACATTCATTTGCCTTTTTGCGAAAGCTTGTGCACTTTTTGCGGTTGTTTCAAACGGATTACCAAGAATCACGCGGTAGAAGACCCGTACATCAAAGCGGTTTTGAAAGAATGGACACTGTATTCGGAACTTTTGGATAAAAAGCCAATTATCAAGGAAATTCACCTCGGTGGTGGTACACCAACTTTTTTCTCTGGAAATAATTTACAGGATTTGATCAACGGCATTTTTGCACTCGCCAACAAGCATCCCGAATGCGAAATGAGTTTTGAAGGTCATCCCAACAATACCACACGCGAACATTTGCAACAATTATACGATTTGGGGTTCCGTCGTGTGAGTTTTGGTGTGCAATCCTATTCAGAAAGGGTGCAGAAAGCCATTAACCGGATTCAACCTTTTGAAAATGTAGCAAAAGTAACGTACGTAGCTCGAGAAATTGGTTACACTTCCATCAGTCACGACTTGATTTATGGTTTGCCGTTCCAGACTTTAGACGATATATACGACACGATTGAAAAAACAAAATCCTTATTTCCCGACCGTTTGGCATTTTACAGTTATGCCCATGTGCCTTGGATAAAAGGAAATGGACAAAGAGGTTTTAAGGATGAAGATGTACCAAAAGACGAACAAAAACGCCAAATGTATGAAGAAGGAAAACGTAAATTGGATGAAAGTGGTTATCTTGAAATTGGGATGGACCATTTTGCAGTACAGGAGGATGCTATGACGGTGGCTTTTCAAAAAGGAAATTTACACCGCAATTTTATGGGGTATAGTGCTTCGAAAACACAATTGATGATTGGACTTGGCGTTTCTGCCATTAGCGATAGTTGGTTGGGTTTTGGGCAAAACGTGAAAAGTTTTGATGACTATTACCAGATGTTGGAATGGGACCAAATTCCCGTAAACAAAGGACATATTTTAACTGAAGAGGATTTAATTGTCAGAAAACACATTTTGAATATCATGTGTAAATTCCACACCACTTGGAATTCTGAAAACACTTATTTTGACGAAATTCCTGCGATACTACCTCAATTAAAAGAATTTGAACAAGACGGTTTGCTTGAATTTATTAGTGATGGTATCCAAGTTACCGAAAAAGGAAAAGCTTTTGTACGAAATATTTGTATGGCATTTGACATGCGTTTGCAACGAAAAGCACCGGATAGACAGTTGTTTTCGATGACGGTTTAGATTTTCCACCTGCCCTTCCGAAAAAGAGACCTTTTAGGTGATAATTGGTATTGCACTAGGACAGTTTTTTATTCGAATAACAATCTTTTTGCCCATTCGCTATACCTCAGCTTTTCAAGTCAGAAGAAACGATCGCTCTTGGCATCGGTTTTTGATCTTAACAATTATACCGTTTCTGAAATACTTGTTGAAACATAAGTAGTAGTGCCATTAAATCAAGCGGAAGACCAATCAAAATCTCACTTTACGCCACTTCACTTGATTCAATAAAAAAGTTCCCATTTTATTGATTTTAAAATGTTTGAACCTCATCGAACTGATGCATTATCATAGTTCTAAAATTTTTATATCAGAGCCGTACTCCACTTTTATGTTGTTATTACTTAGTATACCAAGAGCTTCAATATTCAAAAAAAAAATCGAATTTTTTATCGATACGTCCATTCCTCTTGCTACTGCATTGATAATAAAGAATCAAGACAGGTTTTACTTTTTTAAATGCTCTCAATTGTGACGGATAAAAAGACAGGAAAATTGATTTTATTTTATTGAAAAAATAGGTCAATGAACTAAATTTTATTCTCTTAAAATTTGAACTTAACAAAGAAGATTGTAGTTTTGAAAAAAATGCGTTTCTTTTGATTCGTAAACCTATCCCGAAAAGAGGCTGATATAAATTCAGAATGACAAAATTTAAAGACAAAGAAAACGATGAAATTAGAAGATTTTGACAACGACGATGATAAAATTATTCACGACCGACTGAAGCAAAAAACATGGAATGAGATTCGAACCAATGATTCTTGGGCGATTTTCAAGATCATGGCCGAGTTTGTAAACGGATACGAAGCCATGGGAAGAATAGGACCTTGTGTTTCGATTTTTGGGTCGGCTCGAACCAAACCCGACGACCATTACTATAAATTAACGGAGCGAATTGCCTATAAAATCAGTAAAGCCGGCTACGGTGTGATAACCGGTGGAGGTCCTGGAATTATGGAAGCCGGAAATAAAGGCGCTCATGCCGGTGGAGGAACATCGGTGGGATTGAATATCGAATTGCCATTTGAGCAGCATTTTAATCCGTACATCGACCGTGATAAAAACCTCAATTTTGACTACTTTTTTGTCCGCAAAGTGATGTTTGTGAAATATTCGCAAGGCTTTGTAGTAATGCCAGGCGGTTTTGGAACTTTAGACGAAATGTTTGAAGCCATCACTTTAATTCAAACCAAAAAAGTGGCAAAATTCCCTGTAATATTGGTGGGTCGTGCCTTTTGGACAGGCTTGATGGATTGGGTAAAAACCGTTTTAGTAGAACAATTTGGCAACGTAAGTGTAACCGATTTGGATTTGATAAAAATCGTGGATCACGAAGATGAAGTAGTTGAAGTTCTGGATAATTTCTACAAAAAATACAATCTGAGTCCGAATTTTTAAAATTTACTTTTTAACAAAAAAGGTTCGCATAAAAAGAGTAGCTTTGATACTTTTTATGCGAACTTTTCGTTCTTTTTTTTGTTACTTCTCGTATGTATAAAAAGTAATCCTTTTTTTTCAAAAACAATTCGCTTGAAAGCTATATTATATTTCTTATTTTCCTTGATTTGCCTGTGTTGCACGTCCCAATTGTGGAGTCAGCATTTGTCGAAATGCATTGTCGAACTCCATCCAGATAAAAACATTTTGACTGTTCAACAAGAATTGGTTTACTTTAATCAGTCGAACGACACGTTGCGCAAAATTATTTTAAACGACTGGAACAATGCCTATTCTGAAAAATTTTCTCCCCTAGGAAATCGGTTTTCGGACGAATTTGTACGCAATTTCCACCTGGCCAAAGAAGAAGAACGCGGTTTTACCACAGATTTGACTTTTATCGACCAGAACAAAATGTTTTTAGACTGGAGCCGAACGAGCGATCATCCCGATTTGATCGAGCTGGTTTTGCGCAATCCGCTTTTGCCACGGCAACAATTTTCAATTTTTATCACATATAAATTAAAACTGCCAAGCGATAAATTCACGGGTTACGGTTATGGTGCAAACGGCAATTTTATGCTCAAAGATTGGCTCCTCACTCCCGCCCGATTTGACCAAAATCATTTTACACAAAGTAGTAACGTCAATCTCGACGACAGTTCCAACGCGATTAGTGATTATGAAATTACCTTTTCCGTCCCTAAAAAGTACGAACTGGTTACTGATTTAGACAGCAGCGTTTTAGATAATTCAAAAGTCTTTTTGAAAGGAAAAAACCGTTCGAAATTCTCTATTTATTTGACCAAGAAAACCGATTTCGAAACATTTATTTTACCCAATTTAAACGTGCAAACGAATATCAAAGACAACAAGCTCAACGGATTCAAAAAAGCACTTTTGGTCAAGCAAATCACCGAATATGTCGCCGCACAAATAGGCAAATATCCTCATAAAACGATTGTAATTTCACAGTCTGATTACGAGCGAAATCCCTTTTATGGATTAAATCAACTGCCGAGTTTTATCAGTCCGTTTCCCGATGATTTTATGTTTGAAATAAAATTTCTAAAAACGTATCTCAACAATTTTTTGCAAACCAGTATGAGTCTTGACGAGCGAAAAGACAACTGGATTTATAACGGTATTCAGGTGTATACAATGATGAAATATATTGACGAATTTTATCCCAATATGAAAATGCTGGGTAATATTTCGAAATTAAAAATCCTCAAGAGTTTTAATCTCGCAAACGTCGATTTTAACGAACAGTACAGCTATTTTTACATGTTGATGGCCCGAAAAAATCTGGATCAACCCATTGGAGAATCCAAAGACAAGCTCATCAAATTCAACGAGCAAATCGCTTCAAAATACCGTGCCGGATTGAGTTTGAAATACCTCGATTATTACTTAGAATCGTCAATCGTGTCGCAAAGTATCCAGCAATTTTATCGTTTGAACCTAGAAAAAAAAGCAACCGAAGCGGATTTTGAATCGTTATTAAAACGCCAAACTACTAAAGACATCGATTGGTTTTTCAAAACCATAATACATTCGCGAGATATTGTCGATTACAAATTTGCAGATGTTACCAAAACCAACGACAGCATCACTTTTACCATTAAAAACAAAACAAATACAACGGTTCCGATTCCAGTTTATGGGTTAAACAACAATCAAATCGTGTTTAAAAAGTGGTATTCCAACATCAGTACCGATAGCACGTTTACAATTGCGCGAAACAATGTGAACAAAATTGTACTGAATTATAAAAATGAAGTCCCCGAATTTAACTTGCGTAACAATTGGAAATCGCTCAAAGGTTTTTTTCCAAACAATCGTCCGTTTAAATTTGTGTTCATGAAGGATTTAGAAGACCCCTACTACAACCAAATTTTGTATGTTCCCACGTTAAGTTACACCTTATACGATGGCATTTCGCCAGGTATACGGTTTCACAACAAAACCATTTTGGACAAACCCTTCAATTTTGATGTCAACCCGCTATTTTCGCCCAAAACCCAATCGCTAACCGGTCATTTTTCGCTTGCCGTAAATCAATTCAACCGCGAAAAAAACCCGTTTCATGTGCGGTACGGCGTCAGTGGAACGTACCTGCATTATGCCGAAGACGCCGCTTATTTTAAATTCAATCCTTCCGTGGTTTTCCGAATCCGACCCGATGATTTCAGAAACAACCACAAGCAAGCCATTCAAATTCGGCAAGTGATGGTAAATTTGGAACCTTCGGAGTTCTCACCTATAACTTCAGCCGATCAGGAAAACTACAATGTTTTTAATGCCAAATACTTCAATACCAAAACCGAGTTAACCGAGCATCTCAATTTTGTAGCCGATTTGCAACTGGCTGACAATTTTGGTAAAACATCAGTAGAACTCGAATACCGCCGCCTTTTCAATAACAACCGCACAATCAATTTGCGGCTTTTTGCCGGTACATTTATGTACAATTCGACCAATTCGGACTACTTTAGTTTCGGACTCGATCGCGCTTCGGATTATCTGTTTGACTACAATTATTACGGGCGTTCGGAACAAACAGGTCTATTTAGTCAGCAGTTTATTTTGGCCGAAGGCGCCTTTAAATCCAAACTCGATACACCGTTTGCCAACCAATGGATGATTACCACTAATGCAGGATTTAACATTTGGAACTGGATCGAAATCTACGGCGATTTGGGATTGGTAAAAAACGATTTTCGCGGAGCCAAATTTATGTACGATTCCGGCATCCGACTGAATCTAGTACCCGACTATTTTGAACTTTTTTTCCCCGTTTATTCCAATAACGGTTGGGAAATAGCCGAAAAAAACTACCAAGAAAACATCCGTTTTATAGTCACTTTAAATCCAAAAATCTTGGTAGGATTGTTTACAAGAAAGTGGTTTTAGCATCCTGAACAGTTCATTTTTTGGGCGTTCCCCTCCCCCTTTTTTCGCACTCCTCTAGTTTTATCACGCTGAAATTTAGTTTACAATACAACTTTTGGCGGGAGGGTCAGGCCGTTCACTCCCGCTTCCCGATGAAAAATCGGGAGAGCTACGTTTCCGTCCTTAACGCGGGTTTACGTTAAGCGAGACACCTAGTTATTCTATCCAATAATTGTTTGTTCCAATCCATTTACAATGACAAAATTGACTTTGACACCCAATAAAATTGCCAAAAAATCTTTTAAAAAACGTGTTAGTAAGCCGCAAATCATCGAAGATAATACCTTGAAATTGAAATTTTGCTTACAGTAGCAACCTTGTAACTTATTGGAAACTCTACTTAAAAAGAATACACTTCTTAACTACTTACTCCTTCACAATCAAAAACGAAGCATTAAATCCCGTAGATAAATTCCATTCTTCTTGGTAAATGGCTTGGCCTTTGTCTTTGATTAAAAAAGCGCCCGTGTTGGGAAACGAGCTTCCTTCGTTTAAAGCAATAAATTCGATACGGTTAAAACCCAAAACCAACGGAATTTCGAGTGTTTTATAACCGGCATCCAAGAAAATGCGTTCGTAAATAACTTTTCCGTTTTGGGTAATTTTTACATAATCGCCATCAATGGCTTGTGGATCTCGAACCGCCACTTGTATGGATTCGGAATCGGTTTTGAAATCACCAAAATATTGGTTTCTTCTAAAAATTTTATAGTCGCCTTTCCCTTCTCCTTTCAAACTGTTATTCATCTTTTTGGTATAACGGTCGGCAGGATCTAAAAAATCATCTTGCTTGTTGAATTCGCGTTCTTTGGGTTTGTCCCAAGGGTTTGGAACAGTTTCGTCTTTGGGTTTTATATCCCATAAACTAGGCTTTTTTTCGGGAGTCAGTACCGGCATTTTAGGTACATTGGCAGGAGGAATATTCACTGGATTTTTTCCATTATCAAACTGTGCAAAAGATTGCAGTGCAGAAAAACAAAGAAGAAATGAAAGTAAATACAATCGCATGGAATACCGTTGTTCAGAATTTTAAAGGCTAAAATTATAAAAATGCTGTTAAAAAACAGAAAATTGATTCCAAATTAACTAAATATTATCGTACTCAACTTAGCAAAGAGTATTCCAAAAGAACATTCGTTTTTAAAAAAGAAAAAAATAGCCATGAATTACACCAATTGTTACTTATTTTTATAAAAATAAACTGAATTGCACGAAATTTAATTTGTTTTTAAAAAAGTCGTGCCATGCAATAGTGCTAACAGGCGATTATTTGTATAATTCATCGCTCTAAAATTATAATGTGAATGTTCTGATATTCCACCATTTGAAAATTTGAAAACATTACGTATAATAAACCTATCTTTGCAGCCTCTTTGTACTTAATTCAGAGTACTCAAAAGATTTTTAATTATGTTATTCGAAGATTTATCACTTTCAAAAAGTATTCAAAAAGCCGTATACGAATTGGGTTATTTGGAACCAACACCTATTCAAGAACAATCCATTCCTTCCATTTTACAAGGCCGCGACTTAGTGGGTTGTGCCCAAACGGGTACGGGAAAAACAGCCGCATTCGCCATTCCGATTATCCATCAATTGCACCGAATTGTGGGTTCTTCAAAAAAAACAAAGCAAATTCGTTGCCTCGTAGTTACTCCTACAAGAGAATTGGCGGTACAAATTGGACAAAATTTTGATCAATACGGAAAATACACCAATTTAACCACTTTGACGATTTTTGGCGGTGTATCTCAAGTACCACAAGTCGATATTTTAAAACATGGTGTTGACATTTTAATCGCCACTCCAGGACGATTATTGGATTTAAACAAACAAGGTTTTATTGATTTGGACCATTTGCACTGTTTGGTTTTGGACGAAGCCGATCAAATGTTGGATATGGGATTTGTAAACGATGTCAAAAAAATTGTAAAACTTACACCTGATAACCGTCAAACACTACTGTTTTCGGCTACGATGCCAATGGCCATCAGAGAATTATCCGAAATGTTTTTGAAAGATCCGGTAAGTGTAACCGTTTCGCCGGTTTCCTCAACTGCTGAAAATGTAGAGCAACGGGTTTATTTTGTTGACAAAAGCGAAAAAAGAAATTTACTGTACCATTTGATAAAAAACGAAAATTTAGCCGATGTTTTGGTTTTTTCGAGAACCAAGCATGGTGCAGATAATGTGGTAAAATCTTTGCGAAATAAAGGCATTGCCGCCGAAGCCATCCACGGTGATAAATCGCAAAACGCAAGACAACGCGTTTTAGATGCTTTTAAAGCGAAGGAAGTGGGCGTTTTAGTCGCAACTGATATTGCAGCGCGAGGCATTGATATTGACCAACTGCCGTTTGTTATCAACTTTGATTTGCCTAACATTCCAGAAACCTATGTTCATCGAATCGGTCGAACAGGTCGTGCTGGAAATGGCGGAATTGCGATTTCTTTTTGTGGCAAAGACGAAGCTCCGTATTGGAAAGACATTCAAAAATTGATTCGTGTAGATGTGGAAGTTATCAAAGACCATCCATTTGCGTGGAAAGAAGGAAGTCCGGACGAAAATACACCTAAACAAAGCTCCAACCGAAGTAAAGAAGCACATAATTCAAGAAAATCGGCTGCTTCGAAACAAAATAAGAAGCGCTGGTATTAAAGCCTCCTAGCCCCCAAAGAGGTAAATAGGAGTTGGAATTCCGAAGTCTCGAGAGGGAGATGAAGGATGGAATTCAGAACAAATCAAAAAAAGCCTGAAGGATATAAAATTTTCTTTCAGGCTTTTTCAGTTTTCAGACCAGTTATTTAGACTTGAAACTGACCTTTACCATTTTATTTTTTCCTGCGGCAATTGCAGTAGAATCATTCACAAATCGTATTGTATATAAATCTTTATCGGTAGAAAATTGTTGCCATTTTTCGCCAGCGTTTGCCGAATAAAACAAGCCCGAAGTACCTACAACAACTATTTGTTCCGCATTGGCATTTGGCACATATTGAATGCAAGAAGCGTAACCAAAGCTTTCGTTTTCGGCAACCAACTTCCAGGTTTTTCCGCCGTCAATGGTTACCGCTTTATTCCCAAAACTTTGATTGGGTTTTTCATAATTTCCACCGGCTATTATTCCTTTTTTCGCATCGTAAAAATCAGCTGTAAAAATTCCAGTCATTACTTCCCCTTGTACAATGGGCGTTTGCACTACACTCCAGGATTTTCCTTTATCTGCCGAATAAAAAACACGGGCTTTCTTCCCGCCTGAAACCATCCAAGTTTCGTTTCCTTTTACCACAAGATTGGTATTGCTTGCTGCAAAAGCTGCTTCTCCATCTGCAACTTCGGGCAAGAAATCGCAGGAAAGCTTGTTCCAAGTGACTCCACCGTTTCTAGTAATTAAAACAGACAAACAAGCACCAGTGGGATCTCCCATTGCAATTCCTTCATCGTTGTTCCAAAACTGCATACTGTCGTAAAAGGCTTTCGGATGGTTTTCCTGGTACATTTTTTTAATACGAGATCCATCTTTTGAAATGCGATACAACAATGCAGGTGAACCAACATTCAATATAAAAATATAATCTTTTGTTTGTGCCATACTTCTGAATTCAAGCACTAAAGTGTCTTTGGATACATGACCGCTTAATTGCTTCTTCGTTTTTAAATCAATGGAACCATAATTTCCGTTGTTTCCGGCATACCAAACTTTGTTGGAATCGATTAAAAGGGCCCTGATGGAAATATCTTCTTGTAAAATCGTGTCTATTTTTACGGAGGTAAAAACGTTTAAATTGGGTGTGGAAGGAAATTCGTTTTCTTTTTTGCAGGCTGAAAAAAGAAGTAAAATCAGAACTAATTGAAGATAATTTTTCATGGCTTTTTTTTTGTAAACTTATCATTTTTTTAGCGAAATAGCATTCTAAATAATGTTGCTCAAAAATTAACCCCGTATTGTTTAATTTTCTAATTTTGCCATCTTTACTTAAATCATGAGTGCTACAAAAAACGGCCATTTGAGCCAATTGTCTTTGGGTGGGTTATTGATTACTTTAGGAATTATTTACGGCGATATCGGCACCTCGCCATTGTATGTAATGAAAGCTATTATTGGTGCCGGCCCTATCAATGCCGCTATTGTTCTAGGTGGTGTATCTTGTGTATTTTGGACACTGACGTTGCAAACTACCATAAAATACGTATTAATTACCCTAAATGCAGACAACAATGGTGAAGGTGGAATATTTGCCTTGTATGCACTTGTAAAAAGAACCAAAATTAAATGGTTAATTATACCTGCCGTAATTGGTGGAAGTGCTCTTTTGGCCGACGGAATAATTACCCCTCCCATATCGGTTTCATCCGCGGTTGAAGGTTTGCGAACCTTTTATCCATCCATAAATACCGTACCGATTGTTATTGGAATTTTATTTATTTTATTTTTTATCCAGCAATTTGGAACCAATATCGTTGGCAAATTTTTCGCACCAATGATGCTGATTTGGTTTGGAATGTTGGGAATTTTGGGCAGTATTCAGGTATTTGATAACTTAGAAGTTTTTAAAGCTTTGAATCCCTATTATGCTTTTCACTTACTCACCTTACATCCAGAAGGTTTTTATGTTTTAGGAGCTGTATTTTTATGTACCACTGGAGCAGAAGCCTTATATTCCGATATGGGACATTGCGGACGAAAAAACATCAGAGTGAGTTGGATTTTTGTGAAAACAATGCTGGTTTTGAATTATTTTGGACAAGCAGCCTACTTAATTCGGTTTGAAGGAAAGACGTTGGTGGATTTAGGTGGCTCCAATGGCAATCCGTTTTACCTGATTATGGCCGACTGGTTTCAACCCATCGGAATTGCAGTAGCCACTCTTGCAGCCGTTATTGCATCTCAAGCCTTAATTAGTGGCTCGTTTACTTTAATAAATGAAGCGATGCGATTGAATTTTTGGCCAAAAGTTAAAATTAAATACCCAACGGAGTTAAAAGGTCAATTGTACATTCCATCGGTAAACTGGTTGCTTTTTGTAGGTTGTGCCTTGATTGTTATCCATTTTGAAGAATCTACAAATATGGAAGCTGCCTACGGACTCGCCATTGTCTTATGCATGATTATGACTACTATTTTGCTTAATTTCTATATGATTATGAAGCGCGTAAAATGGTATTTTATTGCACCAATAATCACTATTTATGGCATTATTGAGCTCAGTTTTTTTTATGCCAATATCAAAAAGTTTTGGCACGGAGGCTATGTCACCATTTTTATTGCCACTCTTTTACTTTTAATTATGTTTACATGGTTTAGAGCCAAAACAATTAGTAAAGCATATACTAAAATGGTTAAAATTGACGACTATGTAAAAGTATTGGCAGAATTGAGTGTTGATTTGAGTATTCCAAAATACGCCACTCATTTGGTCTATCTTACTAATTCCAGCAGAACTGATGAAATTGAAGAAAAAGTATTGTACTCTATTTTACAAAAACGACCAAAACGAGCTGATATCTATTGGTTTATCCACGTTAATATCTTAAACGAACCCTATAAAACCGAATATAAAGTAACCGAAATTTTAAAAGACGACATCATTAGAATAGACATCAATTTAGGGTTTCGCGAGCCTACAAAAATCAACATTATGTTTCGCGAAGTGGTTAAAAATATGGTAAAGAACGGCGAAGTAGATGTAATTAGTCGATACGAATCGTTAAGTAAAAACAACATTTTAGGGGATTTCAAATTTGTACTATCGGAAAAATTCTTATCCAACGACAGCGATATGATTTGGCACGAAAAGTTAATTATGAACACGTACTTTTTCATAAAAAAAATAAGTTTATCCGAAGAAAAAGCCTTTGGATTAGACAGTAGTTCGGTTAAAATCGAAAAATTCCCAATGGTGGTTAATCCACCCGAAAGTATTTGCATGAAACGAATTGATTAGACATTTTTCTGAAAATCAATCGAATAAAAACAATTAGTTTTACTTATTGCATTTACATTTTAGAGGTTGAAGTGTAAATCTTTTTTTTGTGGCTTTTCAGTACAAAAATGAACATTTCGCTAAAATATTGTTTTAATCGGAGTTCCATCAACTTTGTTGGAGACGGAATACCTCCCAATAAAAACCGAAACAAGCAAAGCAAAAAAACATCAATTTATTTTACCCTTAATTATTTTATAAAAATGCAAAAAAACAGCGCTTTTGTTTGGGAATTATCGAGTCGTCTTTGTTAAATAAATATTAATATCAAAATCATGGCATAAGTATTGTTTAATTGTTTGTAAATACAATCAAAAAACCAACAATTAAATTTTAGAAATCATGAAAACACCATTACTTATCTTCGCCCTTTTTGGAATTTTAGGTTTAACCCCGATTTCTGCTCAAAACGTTACTACTGTAAATGCAACAAGTAATGAAATCAGTGATAACTTGGATTTAAGAGCGGTAGCTTCCATTTTTGGAGAGGCTCAAAACCTAGAAGATTTTGAACGTAGAATAAACGATCCGAGAAATAAAATATCCAATTTAGATTTAAATTTTGACCGTCAAGTGGATTATTTACGTGTGATTGAAGCAGTTGAAAACAACACACACTTAATTATTTTACAAGCAGTTTTGGAACGAGATGTATACCAGGACGTAGCAACAATTGAAGTGGAACGCGATCGAAACAATCAAGTGCAAGTACAAGTGGTAGGAGATGTATTTATGTACGGTCCAAATTATATTTACGAACCCGTTTTTGTGAGAAGACCGGTAATTTACAACATGTTTTGGCTCAACAATTACAATCCTTATTTTTCACCATACTATTTTAATTATTATCCGACCTATTATTATGCATGGACACCTTATCCGATATACAGATACCGCAGAAATGTACACGTACACATCAACCAACACAATTATTACAACTATTGCACGGACAGAAGAAGCTCAAGAGCGGTTGCTATGTATGAAACAAGACGAAATAATGGATATGAAAGACAGCATCCAAATCAGGCATTTACAACACGAAATACTGCTACCAATCGGTACGAGTTAGAGCAAACCAGAAATTCTGGTCGACGCGTAGCTGATGCTGGAATTAGAAGTAACACATCAATTGGTTCGGAAAGTGTGAGAAGTGCAACGGCTACAACCAATGTTAGAAATCACAACTATCCGAAAGTTTTAGAATAAAAATGCCTGAGAATACCTTAATTTGAAAAATCTCTCAAAAAATCTCAAATATGGCAATTTTCAGGCGTAGCAAAAATACAAATAAACCTTTACTT
>NZ_JBIPPD010000193.1:0-6301 GCF_044368625.1 Flavobacterium sp.
ATTTAACTTCGCTTTTTATTACTATTTTTATATACAAGTTATTAACAGACAGATTGTTATAACATATTTAAGGAATGACTAAATAATATACCATAACTTCTGAAATTAATAAATTCGTTATGTGATATATTGATGCCACTATTGAATGTATCAGCGTTAGTTGTTGTTCCTTCATTAATGATTAAAGAACCAGGCATTGTAGCCCCACCTCTAATGATATTATGAGTAATGGTGATTTGATCATTACCATTTGCACCTGTGGTTGTTCCTATCAAAATAACATTATCCCCACTGCCACTAATGGTGCAGTAGGTAATGGTATTGTGAGATGCTTCATTGCGGAATCTAATGGTGGTACCAAAAGTAGCTGTATTTGTAATTCGCAGTTGTGAAGTTGTTCCAATACCCCCCGGTCTGCCATCAATGGTGATATGACCCATGCCAGTAAAATCAAAAATTCGATTATTTCCTTCAATAATGCGGTTTGTTACACCCAATGCAGGTCTGATGGTTAACGGATTAGTGGCAGATGGTGCTTGCCCAGATGCAACACTTGCAAAATTAATTGGGAACGTTTCTAACGACCCATCATAGCTATCGTTGAGCTCAAAAAATACAGGAGCAGCAACACCAAAATTTGCCAAGTAGCTTGCGGCTGCCGTTAGGCTTGGAAAATCTGCCGAGCCGCCACCAATGCTGTAAACACCAGCTAATGGACCACCTCCATTTTTCAATAAGAAGTTAGTTGTTGTAGCTGAGCTTTTCGATGTCAGCTTTGTTTTTTTCTCATTTTTGTTTACATCCTCGTTATGCATCTTTTGCGATTCATCTAACGTGATTGTTGGCATTTCTTCAATCACCTCTTGCTGCAGCATCATGGGTGTAGGCTCAATTTGTGCAGTAACCAAATTTGCACCAAGCAGCATGACAAACATCAAAAGAAAATGCTTGAAATAGTTTAATTTTTGTTTCATTGTTAAAAAATAAAGGATTAATAATAAATAAGTAATTAATTGTTTTTGATGACGTTTTTAGTCATTCATTTTAGGAATAAGAAAAGCAAAAAAGCTTTAATTAGCGCTCAATAACGCCTTATGGCGTTGACCTGTTTTTCAATAACAATATCTGCGTTTTCGTTTTTTGGTTATTTCATCTTATATTACTCAGCGTATAAATGTCCCTACTCTATTTTGCCTTTTCGGGTATCTGCTTTTAACATTAAGTACAAATGTAGATGCATAGTACAAGCCTGTCAATAAGTGTTAACACGTATTTTTACGAATGATTTTATATTTTTTTAGTCAGGTCTATTAAAAGAAAAAACAGAATTTTAGGTGTTTTTAGTCAGCAAAATCAACCTTTTCCAGATTTTCATGCATTCTACTGATTTAAAAATGTATCAACCAATTTTTTTTAAGCTTTTTTTTAATTACCCCTTTTTTTGAGCACTGCATTGTTTTTTAAGAAAAGTATTTACTAATTTTGGAATTAGAATTTTTATGAAATTTTATTACCGAGCATTTATCATTTTGTAATAGTTGAGCAAATTGATCTTTTTTTGTAGCAAAATTACCTTCTCTAAAAAGTTAAAAATAATTCCAAATAGCACTAAAATGAGGTTTGATTCGTTTCCATTTCACCCTAAAAACAAATAGTATCCTAAATCATGTTCAAACAAAACGCTACTACTTCTCCGATTTTCATTTTTATTTTTATGCTTCTATTTTGTAGTATTGTAGGATGCACAGAGAAGAAACCTACTATTTATAAAGAAGCGGACCAAAAAGAAGTTGTCATTAAAAATAAATGGCTTTCAAAAGACGAAAATTTTGATACTGAAATCTATAAAAAAAATTTGACGCTTACTACAATGAAGGGCTTCAAAAAAAGAATTATGCCCAAGCCACAGATGCTTTACTTGCTGTGTTTCAATTGATGAGCAACAGAGGATATTATAATGACGACCACTACTACATTGTTTTGAAAGAGTATTTAGCAAAGCACGCATCTGAAATTGAAAAAGACCCACTCTTCTCATTTCACATCTACAAAGGAGTGGTGGAAACTTTTTCAGGAAAATACGAAGAAGCCATCAAAACTCTAAATCAATTAGACCAATTTAAACCCGATAATTTTTCCAATTACCTCGATTTGGGTTATGCCCATTACTATATTTCGTGTAATCATTATTACCTTGGCGATTATATAAAATCATTAGAGACATTAAACAAATCGGCCGCGTACTTTAAACACACTGACGACCTTAACGGTTTAATTATCGTAGAATCTTGGCGAGCACACGTGCATTTTAGCACTAAAAATTTGCAAGATGCTATAACAACCATCGACCAAGCCATAAAAATTTATGATAAAACCAATAATCCAACGAGTCAAGTAAACTTAATGTTAACCAAACACGATTACTTGGCAGAAAAATATCAGGACGAGCGGCATACTTATTTAGATTCGATACGCATCAAGATTGAAAAAAACAACATTCAAGATCATTCTGTATTGATGCGATACAACCATAATTTAATCAGAAAAAATATAGTTGAGAAAAATGTACCATCGCTAGACACGTTGATGCCCATTTTTGAATCGCAAGTTAAAGAGGCGAATATCGCTGTTTACAGCAATGCCTACATGGTAAATGAGGGCGAATACAACTTTTTAAAGAATAAAAAAATAAAAAATAAAGAGGCATTGACTCAATTGCTGCTAGCATACAAAAAGAATAAGGACTACCCATTTTCACTAAGCATTTTAAAATTGTTTAGAAAAGAAGCCATTCAAGAAAACAACCTCGCAAAAGTGTTAGCTTACGATGACGAAATAAAAGAAATTGAAGAAACCATTGCAGAGTCTGAATTAAAATTTAAAGTAAAAGTTTTTGAGAAAAAAATTGATGCCGAGAAAAAAGCAAAAATCATTGCCCAGCAAAAAAATGAGTTAAACCAAAGCCGAAACTTTATTCTCAGTCTTGCAGCACTTGTCATAACCATTATCTTTACTTTTTGGATTTTTTCCCTTCGAAAAAAAAGAAAACAAGCACTTGAGGAACAGTTAAAACAAGAACAATTTACTTACCAATTGTTGCAAAATACCGAAGAAGAACGCAGTAGAATTGCTGGTGAACTGCACGATAGTGTAAACCAAGATTTGCTCACCATGAAACACAATGTGCTCAATGGAAACCAAATGGTTGCTGAGGATTTTACAAATGTAATTGAAGAGGTTCGCAATATCAGCAGAAATTTACATCCTTCTATTTTGAAGAATCTTGGCTTGAAAGCAAGTATCGAGCATTTGTGCGAAAAACTGACCGATGTTGGACTTTTCACTACCTGCGAAGTTGAGTATGAAAATCAAGTATCCAAAAACAATGAATTACAAATCTATCGTATCATTCAAGAAGCACTCAACAATACACTTAAACATGGCAAAGCCAATGCTGCAAAAGTTATTTTGACCTTTAATGAACAATTTTTACATTTAGAAATCAAAGACAACGGAAATGGTTTTGATGTGAACAAACAACTCAAAAATCCGCAATCATTTGGTTTGCAAAGTATTTTACAAAGAGCTAAAGCGATTGGTGCTAAAATCAACATCAATTCGAATGCAAAAGGCACGGTCATTTTAATGAAAATACCATTTTAAAATGAAAAAAATACTCATTGCAGACGACCATCCGATGATGCTCAATGGCATCAAAACTTATGTGGAATCGTTGGGTTATGATGTGATCCACACCTGTGAAAATGGCGAAGAAGTTTTAGTTAAAATAGCGCTCAAAAAACCAGACATTATCATTTTGGATTTGAACATGCCTATTTTGAATGGTATTGAGGTTTTACAAAAAATTAGAATTCAAGACCCCGATATTAAAGTTGTCATTTATACCATGCACAATGAAAAAAACTATTTAGACGCAGCAATTAGTTTAGGTGCAAACGGCTACCTTTTGAAAGATTTTGCCTTGGAGGAAATTTCCATTTGTTTACAAAAAATTAGCGTAGGTGAAAAGTGGTTCAGCCAAAAACTTGACGATGCAATCGTAGCCATGAAACATGATTTAGAGACTCAAAAAATTATGCTGCTAACCTCAGCAGAAAAAAAAATTCTTTCGTTGATTGGACAAGATTACAACACAAAAGATATTGCCGATTTACTTTTTATATCAGAAAAAACAGTCGAGAAACACCGCAGCAACATTGTGAAAAAATTGGGGCTACCCAGCGAAAAAAATATTCTACAACGTTTTGCGCTCAAAATAAATTATAAATTTTATTGAACATGCTGTCAGATTTTCTTAGTATAATTTTTTAATAACTTTTGTAAATTAGAATGAAAAACTATCTGATATCAGTTTTAAAGCCATTATTTCAGTTTCTGTAACGCTTCCAAAACGTAATTGTGCATCACTTCTTTGTAATCCAAATGGGTTACAATCCGCAATTTTCCGGGACCTAAGGAACTGATGAAAATATTTTTTTGCTTCAGTTTTTCAACCAAAAGATTTTCGTCAAAACCCTTTTTTAGTGAGAAAATTAAAATGTTTGTTTCGACTGGTTCCACTTTTTCTACCCATGGCAATTGTGCCAATACCGCTCCAATTTCCCTAGCCCGTCGGTGATCGTCCACGAGTCGGTTGACGTTGTTTTGTAAGGCATAAATACCGGCTGCAGCCAAATAACCCACTTGTCGCATACCGCCTCCCAATATTTTCCGGATTCGCAAAGCACGCTTGATGGTCGCTTTATCGCTGACTAAAAGCGATCCAATTGGCGCACCCAAACCTTTGGACAAGCAAACGGATATTGTGTCAAACACTTTTCCGTACTCGTTCGGATTTTCTTGTTTGTGTACCAATGCATTCCAAATTCGGGCACCGTCCATGTGGAATTTCAGGTTATTTTCTACGCAAACTTCTTTAATTCGTTTGAATTCTTCGAAATCATAACATGCGCCACCACCTTTGTTTGTAGTGTTTTCTACACAAACCAAACTTGTTAATGGACTGTGGTAAAACTCAGGATTGTTGACCGCTCCGGCGACTTGTTCGGCCGTAATCATGCCACGATGTCCGTCGAGTAAACAGCACGAAACACCACTGTTAAACGAGGCACCTCCGCCTTCGTAGTTATAAACATGGGCATATTTGTCGGCAATCAATTGTTCGCCCGGTTGGGTATGTAATTTTATAGCTGTTTGATTGGCCATAGTTCCGGACGGAAAAAACAGTGCCGCTTCCATACCAAAGATTTGGGCGACCATATTTTCGAGTGCGATAACTGTTGGGTCTTGCTTGTAAACATCGTCACCTACTTGAGCCTGAAACATATACCGAAGCATTTCTGGTGAAGGTTTTGTAACGGTGTCGCTTACTAAATTTATTTCCATATATTGAAAAGGATGTCTTATTTTTGTAATCTAAATTTGATGAATTCAGGGAGTTTTAGCCCTGATGGAAGTGGCATCCTTTTTCTCGTTTCTTTAACGAGGAAAAGATAAAACGTACAGCAGGAAACAGCTCCAAATTCGTCGCAAAAATAAAACTAATTTATGACAAATACCGAACAAATTAAAGGTATTGTGGAGCGTCTTGGTGCGTTGAGGAGGTATCTTTGACGTCGACAAGAAGTTAATCGAAATTACCAACGAGGAAGAAAAAACCTTAGCTCCCGATTTTTGGAATAATGCTAAAGAAGCAGAGGCCTATATTAAGGTTTTGCGGTCTAAAAAGAAATGGATTGAAGATTACGACAAAGCAGTTTTGCTTGGCGATGAACTACAATTGGCGTACGAATTCTATAAGGAAGGCGAACTTACTGAGGAAGAATTGGACGAGCAATATTTTGCCACAAACTCGCATTTAGAAAATCTAGAGTTCCGCAACATGCTCTCGGAAGAAGGCGACAATATGAGTGCCGTTTTACAAATTACGGCGGGTGCTGGAGGAACGGAAAGTTGCGATTGGGCATCGATGTTGATGCGAATGTACATGATGTGGGCCGAAAAAAGTGGCTATAAAATTAAAGAATTGAACTTTCAGGAAGGCGATGTGGCGGGAATCAAAACTGTTACGCTGGAAATTGAAGGGGATTTTTCTTTTGGCTACTTAAAAGGTGAAAACGGTGTGCACCGATTGGTTCGGATATCACCATTTGACAGCAATGGCAAGCGCCATACATCTTTTGCTTCGGTTTATGTATATCCGTTGGTTGATGATACAATCGAAATTGACATCAATCCAGCAGATATTGAAATCATTACCTCGCGGTCGAGCGGAGCTGGT
>NZ_JBIPPD010000033.1:0-20981 GCF_044368625.1 Flavobacterium sp.
ACTGTTTGGGACAATATGGACATTGTTAAATTGCAAATCAGAAATCAAAGATCTATTAAAACCTTTAGTAATAAAAACATTACCAAATAAATGTAGTGAATATTTATTTTTTTTCATTGATTCTACATATAGGTTTGTAAAAATATGTGATTTTATGGAAATCAGTTTTATGGAAATCAGACTTCACAGTATAGATTTTAAACACGTTATTATCATTCAATACTATTTCCTTCAGAGTATTAAAGTAAAATGGCATATTTACATTTTGTTCATTTTCAGCTTTTTTCATAACTTTTTTTTATATGGTTAGAAATAATCTTATCTAAATTGTAATTACAATCAATAGAAATATTTTCAAAAACGCCTTCTATATTAATTTCTAAAAAATAAATTTCGTTTTTTGTATCCAAAATAAAATCAACAACAGCCATTTTTATCTTTAGATAGACTAACACCTTTCGCATTTTTATTTCTAAGTTATTTGGAAGTTTAAACGGCGATGTTCTATTCATATTGTTTGTTTCATATAATCTAAAATCTACAGAAGTGTTTTCATTATGTTGTGAAAATATTGCTTGACTATAAAAATCACCATCGATGTAAAAAGACTTAATATCACAATATTTAAAAATGTTCTTTTGAAATAATGATAGTCCAAAAAATTTTGGCGCATAATTTATATCTTCTTGAGTGACAATAGCTGTGTATGGTCTATATAATTTTCCATTTGAACGAAAATCAAAAATTTCATGGATAGGTTTAGTTACGATGCTGTTATGTAACGAATGAAATCTAATGAGGTCATTTTTAGAGTTAGTTATTAAACTCTCTGGAAACTTAATATTAAAACGATTAATTACTTCCAAAATATTAATCTTACTATTACCAGAAGTAAAATCAAGTTGTCCTAGCGTTCTATTTTCATCTAGCGTCTTAAAAAAACCTTGATAATATTCAAATTTAATTTGATTGATTAAGTCTTTATTTTGAATATAATCTCCACCACATGGCTTGTGTACAAAATAAAAGTTTTGATCAACTTTAATTTTTTTGTTTAATGTTTCTATTTTAAAATTAACCTTATGAAAGTCAATTACATAATCATTAATCCTTATATTTTCTATGTTGTAGTAATTTAACCACTCAATTAAACAACATGAAAAGTTACAGAAATTATTTGTAATAATATAAACCATTACTTCAATTTAGAAATTTCATTGTCAATAATTTCACAAAATTTAAAAAAGGTTTGTTTTGTTGAAGCATTGTGAAATGGAGATTCACTAGTTGTACCACCTAATTTGTAATATAAAATTTTTCCATTTGAAATAATAAAACTTATTGGGAAGCCACTATTGAAATTTAACTTGTATATCTCATTTTTGTCAACTATAAAGTGTCTAAAATTAAATTCTACTTTTTTAATAATTTCAACATCATCAAATGTAATTGCTACAAATTCGACTTTATTCTTATACTTTTTTTTCAACGCATTTAACATAGGTATTTCCTCTAGGCAAGGCGCACAACTTTTAGACCAAAAATTATAAAAAATTATTTTTTTTTCATTTTCAGAAATAAACAATTCGGCATTGATGTCTTCTAAAACAATATTACCAAATTCTACACCCAACAATTTTTTGCTATCGTTTACATATGAAGAATTTATATATTCCTTCATTTGAAGCTCTTCGTTATTCAATTCTTTAGCGGGAATAGTATCGTTATAAGTTTTACTGTTTTGAGAAAAAGCTAAAAGAGGTAACAGTAGTAATAGAGACAATATTTTCATAATAAAAAAATTTAAAATACACCTACAATTAATAGGTGTATTTATTGACACTTATTGATATGTACCCACAACCGTTCCAATTGCTTTAATTCCACCGAAATTTGCATCAGGTTGATCACAATAATGGCCTATAATTTGACCGGCATCATTGTACAATGTAATATCCATGGTTGAAGAACTTCCACTTCCATTTGTTCCACTCACAACTCCCGTATAATCAGAAGATATCTTCCTACCGCCAAAAATGTTTTGAAATTGTTCATTTTCAATGACAAAATCTTTAAACTCTTCAATAACTGTTTTCATAATTTTTTAAATTTAATAATTAAACACTAATTTTAAAAACAAACTTACATCCTTATTATTACTCATTCGTGCACTAATTTTCTTAAAATGGAAAGTACTGATTGTTTTTGATCAATCAAATTAAATAATATAATATTTTTGAAGCAAAATAAATCATTGCGATTTTTTTGCGTATTTTCGCAATACTAACATTTACACCATGGAAAAAACAAAACTTTTCGAAGCTCGCGATAAAAAAGGCTTTTCGCAACAATATATTGCGAAACATTTATGTATGGACGTATCCAATTATAACAAACGGGAGAAAGGAAAAGCAAAAATTTCTCTGAATGAGTGGAAAAAGCTAGCTAAGATACTTGAAGTTCCTGTCGAGGAAATTTACGAAAGTGAAGAATCTACGTTCATTATCTGTAAAGACCAATCAGTTGGTATTAATCACGGCACAAACAATGTGTACACCATTCCAGCCTACTTTCTAGAAAATCAGAAAAATTACATCCTCAAACTCGAAGAAGAAAACGCTCAACTTAAAGAGCGGTTGAAGTAGTGGGATGATGGGTGTTAGATGACGGAGTGATGTATATACCTATTTTTTCTTCTTACTCACTTCTTTTGCCATTTTCATAGCATTATATACATTCAGTATTTTCCCCGATTTGCAAAGCACTGAAAAAGGAACCATTTCATTATCGGTACCTGGTTTTATTACTTTTTGATCAATGGTAACGCCTGATTCTAAGATGATATTTTTTACTTGATTCGCCGTTAATTTAGGATAATGTGAACGAATCAATGCCGCAGAACCTGAAGTAAGTGCAGCTGCAAAAGAGGTTCCATCGTCAAGGGCATAATTTCTTATTGGATCTAAGCACCAAATATCTGTTGCAGGAGCCATAATATCTACATTTTTTTTACCGAAGTTTGAATATTTATAAACCAAATTTTCATTTGCTTCATGATTTATACCTCCAACTACGATTAAATTATCGACAAATTCTTCGACGTCTTTTTCTGAAAAATAATCATTCGGATATGAATATTTAGCATCTAGGTTTTCGTTGCTATTTCCTGCCGAAACAACAATCAACACATCATTTTCTTTTGCATAAAGTATTGATTTCTGAATCCATTCAGGATATATTGGTGTTGATTTTCCGAAACTCATATTTATTACTTTTGCTCCATTATTTACAGCGTATTCAATAGCTAATGCAATATCCTTGTCTCGGTGAGTTCCTGAAGCAGCAGAAATGACTAACGGCATCACTTTAATTTGATTTCCAAAACCTTGAATACCTACATTATTCTTTCTATTTGCAGCAATCATTCCTGACATCATTGTACTGTGCCAAGTTTTATTAGAATAATGGGATACTTTATTATTGCCATAGTTCTTATCCTTGATGTTTGTTTCGATATCTTTAATTATATCGTTTTCATTAAAATTTGCATTTAGTGAAGTTGATAATTCTCCAACTACCCTTTCTTCAAATAAATCAATCCAAGCTTTATTATTATTTGTTTTAATAAAATCTCTAACAAAATACATATCGTAATATAACTCATCAGTTGCATCAAATTCTCTAAGTTTGAACAAGCTATCAATTTGTTTAAGAGAAAATGGTTTGTTATTAAAAATGTTATCTATTCTTTTAAAAGAAGAGATGTAAGCATCTTGATAATATTTTGCATCTTCTATTTTTGAATTATGTTTTACTTTTAATTTCTGAAATTCTTTTTGTATGTATCTGTATGCTAATGAATCTATTGTATTGCCATTAAAATTTGTTGTATCAACATTTTTTCTAAGCAAATTTCTAAGTCGTCTCGCTGCGTCATAATTTAAGCGAAAAGTACTTTCGCCGCTTTTATTTCCTAAAAAATTCCAACCATTAGTATCATCCACATATCCATTTTTATCATCATCAATGTTATTGTTTGGAATCTCTTTTTTATTTATCCAAATTTGGTTTTTTAAGTCCTCATGATTTAAATCGATATAACTATCAATAACTGCCACAATTATCTCCTTACCCTTTTTGTTCTTGATAAATTCATTGTACAATCTATTTAAACTTATTCCAGGCACACTATCCTGTTGCAAATCCAGGTTCTGCCAGTTTCTTAATTCGTCGATTTTAAGTTTTTTAACTTTCTTTGTTTCCGCTGCGTTCTGTGCTATTGAATCTGTGAAACTTAATGCAACAAGTAGTATAAACAGCGCATATTTAATTTTGGACATATTCTGAAAATATTATTTAAATCTCACACATTTACATCTAAACATCCCATTTAGAGGAATATAAATTATAGATAATAAGAGAGAGACATTTTATTTATCGAAAAATGCCTCTCCCAAATCTTCTTACTTTCCTCCACTTGGTGGTACCGTTGGAATAGTTGGAAATGGTGGCAGAGGAGGTGTAGGATCAGTAGGTCTCGTAGGTTTTAATGGCTTGGGGCCTGAGTGATCGCCGTCGTCGTCAACGCCATTACCTCCAAAAATAGTCATTAATTGTTTCTTGTTTAATTTCTCATCTTCAGAAACTTTAAAAAATTGTGAATCCATGATATATTATTTTAAATGTTTGAAGCAAATGAATTGCTAAAAAAAATCGATTGCAAATATTTGTGTATTCAATTTATAAATTGATATAATTTAATGAAGAATAATTGTATTTAACTATTTGATTTTAATTGATTTATAAAAAATGAAGCATTCATTCCAGTTTTATTGACAAATGCTCTTGAAAAGGTCTGTACACTACTGAATCCAACTTCAGAAGCCAACCCTTTAATTGAATATTTCAAATAACTTTTATCATTCGTTAGCGATTGAACGGCCAGATCAATTCTGAGATTATTAATGTAGGTAGGAAAGCTACAACCTTTATACTTATTAATTACCATAGATAAATAGGAAGTATTAGTTTCGAATTTTTTTGCTAGTGCCTCCAAAGTTACATCATTGACAAAAAGTTTTTCAGTTTCAAACACTTCTAATTTTTTTAAAAGGGCTTGAATTATATCTATATTTACATCTAAGTTATTAGTTTTTTCTAAAACCTTTTCATCATTAGTAGTAGTTATTTTTAATTCTTTACCTAATAAGTAATTATTAAATAAATCTTTTTGGATTTCCAGTTCTTTTTTTCTCTTATTATGATACCACCAAAGGAAGCCAATTAATCCTAATGTCGAACAAATGAATAACATATTGATAAGTAACGATTTCATTTTCATTTCTGCAATTAAGCGCTCTTTATCTGCAATAAGTTCAGGCACGTCATATTCCTTATGAGTTGTATCAATAATAAAGTCATAATTTTTCTTTACAACACTATCGGCTTTTAGCAACTGAGTAGTGTAGTAAAGTGTTTTATTTACATTCCTTCTAATTTTTGAATCCTCAATTAATTTATTATACGAGTTAATAATTTCAGGGAACATATATCCTTTTGCATTAAATACAGAATCTACTTTATTAAAATAAGTAAGGGCTTTTTTCTCATCCCTGATTTTATTAAAGCATAGTCCTAAATAATAGCAATTTTCAGTAAAATTTGCATAATCGTTTGATTTCTTAATTGTTTTGAGGGAACTTGTTAAGTCTGCAATGGCCAAATTATACTTACCTTTTTTGTAAAAAATTTTACCTCTATTACTAATAAAAAACTGATGAAAACCCTGATTACCATTCGTTAAGGTTTTTTCTAAACCGATGTTTATAAAATGCTCTGCTTCATTTAATTTACCCAATTGAGTATATGTGTTTGAAATTGCAAAAACCGTATGTACATATTGTTGAATATCATCTGTATTTTTTAAGTTTTTCTCCATCTGTAAAAAAACATCTAATGCCTCTTGGTGCTTACCCATGATGCTTTTAACAACAGCTATTTCATATTTAATGTGATTCAAATACATGTTGTTCTTTGGTGTTGATTTTTTATAAGCGAGCAAGTAGTTCTCAAGCGCTTTCTTTAAATTTCTTTGAATACAATAAAATTGTCCTTTCCTTAAATGTGTATAAATCACAAGGCTTTCATCGTAACTCTTCGCCACATCCATCATTGAATCCAAATATTTTTCTCCAGTAATTAAATCCGAGCTATTAACTATCATATCATAACCTACTATAATGTGATATTTATCATTCAATCTTTTTGCAACGCGTAAATATTTTTGTGCAAAAATTTTGTTTTCTACAGTATTGTAATAGTGAGATTCAAATTGTGAATAAATCAGATTCAAAGAATCTTCCACAGTAGTTTGTGCCTGAAGACGGAAAAAATTAAAATAAAATAGTAGAAGGCAGATTGTTTTTATTATTACGTCACGAGATATTCTCAACATTTACTTGAATTTAACCGCAAATATAATTCAATTTCGAAATATTTTTTAGAAACTATAAAATATTTAAATTATTGATATTAAGTATTTTAAAAAACAAACACTTCCTAATTTATAAATTGATATATACTTAATTTGCTTCGTAATACTGAAAGAGCATTACTTTGCCTTGTTCTTAAAATTCTTGCAAGTATAACAAAAGAGCAAAAAGTTCTCGTACTTTAAAAACGAAACTATCTATATAAAGAACGGTTGGCTTTGTATAAATAGCGAGAAAAAACCAACCACAAAAAAAACAGCCCTACTTTATTAAAATGTTTTGACGAACACAAAGTAGGACTGTAAGTAATATTAAAATACAAATATAATGAAAAAATTAATTTTTAGTTTGGCTGCTTTTTTTACTTTTGGGTTTTTTGGATTTGCTCAATTGGACGTGAATAAAGTTTCACAGCGTTTGGCAAATGACACAAATTTTATTAAGTTTATTGCTAACATTAGGAAAATCCCAAACGAAACAAATTTTAACATATTAAATAAAATTGTTGGCAAAAAAGAAATTAGTGCAGATGATGTTACAAATTTTGCTGTTGCGTTCGGATTTGAGAATATTCAAAGCGCAGAAGAATTTGATGCTAGTACTACACCAATTTTGAAAGTCCTAGTAGAAAATTATTCTTTAAAAAATTTAGAATCAAAGGAATTAGAAAGCTTGATTGAGGCAGCAGTTGCTTTAATGCCACAAGATCAGATAGCTGAAACATTCTCTAACTGTAAAGGCCGTCTAAGTAATTGTAGGATAGCTTCAATGGCAATTTACACAATTGAAGCAGTAGGTTGTGTTAGTGCAGGAGTTGGTTTGGGTGGAGTGACGTGGTGGTGCGGTGGATGTTTGGGGGCATCAGTAGGCTCAGTTTGTATTGCCGCAGCTACAGCCCACTATTTTTCTATGATGTCGGATTGCAACTATAACTATCAAGACTGTATAAATAATTAATTTACTGTTACAAAATCTACATTTTTATGGAAACACTTAAAACTTTTTTTGACCTCTTTACTCTTCAAGATATGTTACTTCTAACAATCGCAATAGTGATTATGAATTTTATTATTTTTCGTGCTGCTAAATTTACGAAGTTAATCAAAAGAGGATATACGTTAACTATGAAAGATAAGATTGTCTTTTGTCTATTAGGTTTGCTTTTTTTTATTTGCGTAATGCTGATAGCAGTTTCCAAACTGTAGAAAATATATTGAAACAGTATTTCAAGAAATTGATGTCATGCTTATTTTAATTATAACTTAACATCCGTCCCGCTAACTTTCAAATTTTTAAAAAAGTAAAATATTGATTGCTTATAAATTGGAATGATAATTCCAAGACATTCACGAATTACGACACGCTGTTCATGAATACCGTATTACTTTATTTGCACAAACAACTAAAGGCTACTACTTTTGAAATGTAAAAATGAAAGAAAAAGTTTGTTACCCTTTTCTTCTTGAACAGGAAAAGCATTTGACAAGAAAATCAAATGAAGCAAAAAATAAATTTTGAAGTCTTTTTTACAAAAAATAGTTGGCCACTATAAAAAAGGAAGTTGATGCTTTAGTTTACCTTTTCAAAAACAAAAGAGAAAAAAGTTCTCGTACTTTAAAAACGAAACTATCTATATGAAGAACGGTTGGCTTTGTATAAATAGCGAGAAAAAACCAGCCACAAAAAAAACAGCCCTACTTTAATAAAATGTTTTGACGAACACAAAGTAGGACTGTAAGTAATAATAAAATACAAAAATAATGAAAAATTTATTTTTTGGCTTAATTGCCACACTGGTTTTTAGTAATGCTGGATTTACACAAATTAAACTGCCTAAAATAGGCGAGAAATTTGAATTTGAAAAAAGCACAGGTATTCCTTCTAGTTTTGATCTGAGAAATGTAGATGATAAGCCCTATAATTTTTCATACGTATCTGAAAATAGTGAAGCACTAAACTTTAATTTAAGTAAATCCAGCGATGCACTTAATTTTCGTATGAGTCCGGAAGACGCAAAAAACTCGACCATCGACTTTTTTGATAACGGTGTTTTAGTGGGCAACTTTCCAGCAGATGATTTTCAATATCAAACTAATGTTCATCCAGCCGTAATTATCGGAATTGTTGTGGCTGCTTGTTGTGTCAAAGTAAAATACAAGACAACTACCACTACTATCAAAGATGGTAAAACGCAAACTACGACTACATGGGAGTTTGGTTGGGACTGCGACTGCTTGAGTATTTCATTCAGAAATGGTCAACCACCAAAAGCAAAAATTGTTGTAAATGGTAAAGAATTAGAGTTCAGTAATTTTACTATAACAAACACATCGAAATTTAATGATAAAGACTATTCATTGGTAATTTCACATTAATATTTTAAGCTGCCCATTTTTGGGCAGTTTTATTAATCAAATACAAATTATGGAAGCAAAAATAATTTTAATTAATGTAGCAAAGGTTTTACTATTCACACTAGTGACCTTACTGATAATTAATTTAATAGGGTTTATATATGACTTATACCTAGTCTACAAAAATGGTCAATCGATTCAATCGTTTGAATATCGTAAGTTTTCATTCTTTGTAAACGGCAATCAAACGTACAATCAATTTTCAAAAAAGCACTTGGTTTTAAATGTAATCATTTTTATTGGTTATTTTATCTATCTATTTAAGGATTATAAAAGCGGTAAATAATTTTTGAAATCACACAAGATGTCTGAAAAAATTGTTCAGTATATAACGTAACATATTGCCTTTCTGGAATCCATCTTTGGGTTTTCCTATCATAATTTCGATAAAAAAGTTCTTCTAGAAGAAAATAATGGATTGGGTATAGATTTAGGTTTTCAAACAACCTTTAATGTGCGTAAAAGACTAAATTATGGATTAAGAATAGTTTCAGCTTACAGCAGCTTTTCACCAGGTGCAGGAATAAATGCAGGAATAAATTTCAAATATAAATTATAGAAAAGTTAATAATTAGAATAGCAAGCAGTGCGAGTGTGGGTCTTAATTTCGAGTTAGTTTTGTGCCACATAGTCAATTACGTTTAATACATATTTAATCGAGACCGCTCGCCACTGTTTTCTATAATGCTCAAAATCAGTCGAAAATGTAATGTGGTCATTACAATTCTTTTGCTATATTCTGTTTTTCTAAAAAAAAAATCTTCTTAAATAAAAAATTATGCTAAAAATAATAATTGTGGCAATGCTTATGCTAGTACCATTGGTGGCTACTGCCCAATCAGAAAATCGCATCACTTACACCGTCGACAGCTATCATAACAGAGGTTGTTTAGGCGGAACTGGGACTTGTCCTGAAACTAAGATTGAAAGTTCTACAGAAAAAACAACAGCTTTTGTTGCAAAAACCGGAAAAAGCAACCTCCAACTGAGTTTAGAAAAAGCAGGTTTTACAGCTAAAGATTGGGAAGAATTATTAGACACAAAAACATTTCTAATTGATGATGAAAGTGTCAAGGTTGATAGAGAACTATTACGATTATTGGCAATTGATCCAAAATTTAACAGTATCAAACGAGGTTTATACCCTGTTACTTTTCTAGAAGATAAGGCAATAGTAGTTTTCGAGCTCATTGAACGAAATTAGATGCTGGAAAATTAATGCACCATCATCACACTGGGTTACTGTTAAAAGTTGCTGAAACAAGTTCAGCATGACAAGACATATATTATTTATAAACGGAGTTACTTTATCGACGTTACAACATCAATTTTAGCTGCTAAGAACATTTTTGGAAAACTTTGCTTTTGAAATTAAATAGTAAGGTGCGATTTGTAATGAATTTTGATGGCCCTTCCAATTTTTGACAATACAATAAGAATTTACAAATGAAAATCTCTTTAACATTTCTACTCATTCTATTTTGCATGACTTCTGGTTTTGCAAAAGATGAAATCATTGATGCAAACATAATGGTACAAGAAATGCTCACGGAAATTACAGAAGTCCAAAAAACATTTTACCTCAAAAAAAATGCGGTTCTAAACCAGATTACAACTATAAATCAGCAACTTAAAATTGAAGAAAACCTGAATAAAAAAGTCAGTTTATTAATTCAAAAAGACGCACTTAATGACAACCTTAAAAAACTTGAATTAGAAAACGCATCTGATATTTCAAAAATCCGATACATTAAAGGTTTACAAATTATTAAAATATTGTACGAAAAAGTATTGGGCTTAGATCATCATTTTGCATCGGTAAGAACTTTTTCTGAAATTTCAAAAATGGCAAATCCAAATCAGTATCCTGAATTTGAAAAAATAAAAGAATTGGTAAAGGCCAAAAGAGAAAAAAAACAAGGCGTTGATTTAACTTCTGTCTTAGGTACGAATACTTTGGTTTCTGTAATCAATACGTTTTCTAATATGATGGTTTCGGGTTTGTCAAAAGAAGAAAAAGAGGCAGAATTGGCAAAAATTGAATGCATCTTGGATTTTACCTTACGAATGCAAACCGACTTGAATACAATTTATTTTGAAACTGCTTATTTACAAGCTTCTAATAATGCAATAAAAACTGATATTGAAACATTGTTTAAAGATTATACCAAATCCATTAATTATTTGGTTTCCCTTTCAGAATGCAGAAATAATGATGATTGGGATAAAGTAAGCAGCCAGTTAAACACGTATTTAACGGCAATGGACAAAGCTGAAGGAGCTCAAAAAAACAAAATGCTTATTAATCTAGAATTTCCCATTGATAGATTGATCCAGTTTATTACGCAATACAATAACTTCATCAATGAAGGTGAAAAATTTTATCAAAAATTCAGCATTATTTTAAACAGCTACGAAAATGAAAAACAATGTGAAAGTAAGCTACCCATGGAGTACAAGAAACTGAAATCAGATATCAATATTGCCATTGATAAATTTAATGTGGCCTACAGACCCGTTGAAATTAACGGCACAAAAATGAGAGAAATTTTATATGGTATTAATGAGTTTCAGTAATTTTTACAGTGTTCTTAGCTGAGATTTTAAGCCAAATTTACCAAATCCCAATCCGGAAGTTTCGGGACGAGATATAGTGAATGACCAGAATAAGCGCCCAATGATGAAATTAGCATTTTACATCCAAATTATAACTTCTGTTTGTTGATTTGTTAAGTTTCTTTCTTTATTTTTGCGAAGACTTAAAATTTCACAAGTATGAGACCCGATCTTTTTCAAGCTCCAGATTATTATTTATTAGACGATTTACTTTCCGACGAACATAAAATGGTGCGCGATGCTGCCCGTGAATGGGTAAAGCGCGAAGTATCTCCAATTATAGAAGACTATGCTCAAAAGGCAGAATTTCCGAAGCAAATCATCAAAGGTTTGGCGGATATTGGTGCTTTTGGCCCATATATTCCAGAAGAATACGGTGGTGCTGGACTGGATCAAATTTCGTACGGATTGATCATGCAAGAAATTGAAAGAGGGGATTCTGGTGTTAGATCAACAGCTTCTGTTCAATCTTCATTAGTAATGTATCCGATTTGGAAATATGGAAACGAAGAACAACGGATGAAATGGTTGCCAAAGTTGGCTTCGGGCGAATTCATGGGATGCTTTGGCTTGACAGAACCCGACCACGGTTCGAATCCAGGCGGAATGACTACCAATTTTAAAGACAAAGGCGATCACTATTTATTGAATGGGGCCAAAATGTGGATTTCAAACGCGCCATTTGCTGATATTGCAGTAGTTTGGGCAAAAGACGAGTCGGGAAGAATTCAAGGACTGGTTGTAGAACGCGGCATGGAAGGTTTTACCACTCCAGAAACGCACAACAAGTGGTCGCTTCGTGCTTCGGCTACAGGCGAATTGATTTTTGACAATGTAAAAGTTCCTAAAGAAAATTTATTGCCAAATAAATCAGGTCTTGGTGCTCCACTGGGTTGTTTGGATTCGGCACGATACGGAATCGCTTGGGGAGCTATTGGTGCTGCAATGGACTGCTACGACACGGCTTTGCGATATGCCAAAGAGCGAATTCAATTTGACAAACCAATTGCGGGAACGCAATTGCAGCAAAAGAAATTGGCTGAAATGATTACCGAAATCACTAAAGCACAATTGTTGACTTGGCGATTGGGTGTTTTGAGAAACGAAGGAAAAGCGACAACCGCTCAAATTTCGATGGCGAAAAGAAACAATGTGGACATGGCAATCAACATTGCCAGAGAAGCGAGACAAATTCTTGGCGGAATGGGAATTACCGGCGAATATTCGATCATGCGTCACATGATGAACTTAGAATCTGTAATTACTTACGAAGGAACGCACGACATTCACTTACTGATAACAGGTATGGATATTACTGGAATTCCTGCATTCAAATAAAAGAACAAGAATTCACTATATTTTCCCGATTGCTGCAAAGTGGTCGGGAATTTTTTTGCAATAAAAAACCCAGCAACTTTCGTTACTGGGTTTCTTTTTTGGGACTTTTAAAATCTTGTGCAGTCTGTTAAACTAATGGCCCACCTGCTAAAATCTCTTCGTTGGCAAACTCTTCGAATTTAGCAAAATTCTCTTTAAATTTATTTCCTAATTCTATTGCTTTTTTGTCATACAAATCTTTATCAGCCCATGTATTTCTTGGGTTTAAGATTTCTGCTGGAACATCCGGACATGATTGTGGTTTTTCGATTCCAAAAACTTCATGTTTCTCATAAGCTACATTATCCAACTCCCCGTTTAAGGCTGCTGTAATCATAGCACGCGTATATTTTAATTTCATTCGGCTACCAATTCCGTATGGTCCACCTGTCCAACCCGTATTGATTAACCAAACTTGAACGCCCGTTTCTTTCAACTTTTGGCTCAACATTTCGGCATATTTTGTGGGGTGTAACGGCATGAAAGGCGCTCCAAAACAAGCTGAAAAATTAGGTTGTGGTTCAGTAACTCCCGCTTCTGTTCCGGCCACTTTTGCAGTATAACCAGAAATAAAATGGTAAGCGGCTTGACCTGGAGTTAATTTTGAAATTGGAGGCAAAATCCCGAAAGAATCGGCCGTAAGGAAGAAAATATTTTTAGGATTTTTTCCGATAGAACCTTCTTGAATATTATCAATATGGTAAATCGGGTAGCTTACACGTGTATTTGGCGTGATGGAAACATCTTCAAAATCAACTTCATTGGTTCCTTCTTTGAAAATAACGTTTTCTAAGATTGCTCCTTTTTTGATGGCTCTGAAAATATCTGGTTCTTGCTCTTCGGTCAAATTAATAACCTTTGCATAACAACCTCCTTCAAAGTTAAAAACGGTATTTTCGCTGGTCCAACCGTGCTCGTCGTCACCAATCAATTTACGTTTAGGATCGGCAGACAAAGTGGTTTTTCCTGTTCCTGACAATCCGAAGAAAATAGCAGTGTCGCCATCGTTACCCACGTTTGCAGAACAATGCATTGGCAACGTATTTTTGTCAACTGGAAGTATAAAGTTTAGGGCAGAAAAAATGCCTTTTTTCATTTCACCTGTGTAACCTGTACCGCCAATTAAAGCTATTTTTCGTGTAAAATCTAAAATGGCAAAATTGTGCTGACGCGTTCCATCTACAGCAGGATCTGCCATAAAACCAGGAGCACATACTACATGCCAATCGGGTGTAAAGCCTTCTAGTTCTGATTCTTCTGGACGAAGAAACATGTTGTAGCAAAACAAGTTTGACCATGCTTTCTCGGTTACCACACGAACGTTTAATCGGTAATTGGCATCCGCACACACATAACTGTCGCGAACATAAATGTCTTCCTGTTCTGAAAGGTAATTGGTTACTTTTTTATAAAGTTTGTCAAAATCTTCTGATGAAAATGGGATATTCACTTTTCCCCACCACACTTTCTCTTCGGTAATCGCATCGCGAACAATAAAACGATCTTGTGGTGACCTTCCCGTAAATTCTCCCGTGTTTACTGCTAGTGCTCCTGTTGAATTTTCTACTCCTTCGCCCGACTTAATGGTGATGTCATGCAACTCATCTGGGGTTAACTGGTAATGAACATTTGAATTTTTAATTCCTAATTCGGCTAACGAAATCGATTTCGTAATTAAAGCGTTATTATCCATAAATTTGTATGTTGTGTGTGTTTAATACAGAGTACAAAAGTAAAAATTATTATTTAGATAGGACACAATTCTACTGAATTTGTGATTTATTCTTCAAAATGTCAATAAATAAAAGGCTCCACGCTACAATTAGAAGCAACCCTCCCACTGGTGTTATAAAGCCAATTACCTTGAAATCGAAAGATGTTAAGGCATTTGTAGCCAATAAATAAATAGATCCTGAAAAAAACAAGACGCCCAAAACAACTAAAATATGTATTGCTTTTTTAGTCTTTGGTAGAACTGAACTAGTTGTTGCTACAAATAAAAGAAATAATGCATGGTACATTTGGTACCGAACTCCTGTTTCAAAAGTAGCTAAAGCATTGACGTCTACTAATTTTTTTAAAGCATGAGCTCCAAAGGCTCCCAATACAATCGAGATTACACCCAGTAATGCAGCGGTTAAAATAATTCTTCTATCCATTTGTAATAATTTTGCACAAAGATACTCAAAGTTTGTCCGAAAGAATAATTATAACGTTTTCGTTGGTTCAAAATATAACATTTTTATACCTTTGTGTGACACAACCTGACTATGAGAAAAATACTTATTATTGGTGCTGGACGTTCGGCATCCTCCCTAATTCGATACTTGTTAAACAAATCTGAAGTAGAGCAATTGCAAATTACAATCGCTGATTTATCTTTAGAATTAGCCCAAAAGAAAACACAAAACCATCCCCATGCTCGCGCCATAGCACTAGACATATTCAATCCCGAACAACGAAAAGCGGAAGTTCAGAACGCCGATATAGTTATTTCGATGTTACCGGCACACTTGCACATTGAGGTGGCCAAAGACTGCTTGGCATTTGGCAAAAACATGGTTACGGCTTCATACATCAGTCCACAAATGGAAGCTTTGAACGCAGAGGCTGTTGAGAAAGGACTTGTTTTTATGAATGAAGTAGGGCTTGATCCAGGAATAGACCACATGAGTGCGATGAAAGTGATTGATGAAATCAAAGATCAAGGTGGAAAAATTATTCTTTTTGAATCGTTTTGTGGTGGACTAGTTGCTCCTGAATCCGATAATAATTTGTGGAATTACAAATTTACTTGGGCGCCTAGAAATGTAGTTTTAGCCGGTCAAGGTGGTGTTGCCAAATTTATTCAGGAAGGAAAATACAAATACATTCCGTACCAAAAACTGTTTCGCAGAACCGAGTATTTCCATGTAGATGGGTATGGAAAATTTGAAGGTTATGCCAACCGTGATTCGCTGAAATACCAAAGTGTTTACGGACTTGAAGACGCGTTGACTTTGTATCGTGGTACGATCCGAAGAGTCGGTTTTTCGAAAGCTTGGAACATCTTTGTCCAACTGGGAATGACAGACGACACCTATATTATAGACGATTCTGAAACCATCAGTTTCCGGGATTTTACTAATTTGTTTTTACCATACCATCCTTCAGATTCGGTTGAATCGAAATTTAGATTGAGTACGGGAATTGAACAGGACGATATTATTTGGGACAAACTCTTAGAGCTTGACTTGTTTAGTGCTGCAAAAATCGTTGGTGTTAAAAACGGAACACCTGCTCAAATTTTAGAACGCATATTGAACGATAGTTGGACACTTGCTCCAGAAGACAAAGACATGATTGTGATGTACCACAAATTTGGTTACGAACTCAATGGCGAACAAAAACAGATTGACGCTACGATGGTTTGCCTAGGCGAAGATCAAACCTATACTGCAATGGCAAAAACCGTTGGACTTCCCGTAGCTATGGCGACGCTTCAAATTTTAAATGGCAACATTAAAACGCCTGGAGTACAGTTACCGATTCGGAAAGAAGTTTATCTGCCCATTTTAAAAGAATTGGAAGAATTTGGCGTTGTTTTTCACGAGAAGGAAATGCCGTATTTTGGGTACAATCCGGATAAGTTGGTTGTGTAGTTTTTTTCGCAAGCGATTCCAAGACGCCTACAGATTCTCAAAATAGCCCCGATTGAGGCGGCATCCCCGCTTTTTTTTAGCGGGATATAGCCGAAAGCGGGAAAATGGAAACCTAAAGACTCCCGAGCAATCTGCTCCAAAATAAAAAAATCCGCTCTTTCGAAGCGGATTTTTGTGTATAAATAAGTTTCGAAAATTAATCTCTTGAACCTCCAAAAACTTGCAATGCCCAATACAGCAGCATAGCAACCGATCCAATCGCAGCGACAAGATAGGTTCTCGCAGCCCATTTTAAAGAATCTTCGGCGCCGGCATATTCTTGTTGACTCAACATATTTTTGTTTTTCAACCAAGCCAAAGCACGGTTACTTGCATCATATTCTACAGGAAGCGTTATGAATGTAAAAATGGTGGTAACTGCCATCAAAACTAGTCCAGCAATAGCTACATAATAAGCAACCCCAATTCCAGCGGCAGCACCCATAATTAATCCCCCAATAATTAACCATTGTGAAATACTCGATGAAATATTGACCATTGGTACCATTGCTGAACGGAAACCTAACATGTCATATGCTTGAGCGTGTTGTACTGCGTGACCCACTTCGTGTGCGGCAACTGCTGCTGCTGCAGCGTTTCGCTGGTTGTAAACGGCTTCACTTAAGTTAACTGTTTTGTCTGCTGGATTGTAATGATCCGTTAATCGTCCTGGTGTAGAGATAACTCGAACGTCTCGAATACCGTGGTCGGCTAACATTTTTTCGGCAATTTCGCCACCACTCATTCCGTTTCTTAATCCTACTTTTGAATAAAATTCAAACTTGCTTTTCAGTTTAGAACTTACTGCCCAACTTACTAAAGCTATTGCTCCAATTAAAATATAGTATCCCCACATGATGTTTTAAATTTTATACGAATATAACAAATTGTATTCCACTTGCAAATTTATGTCAGTCTGTCGGGCGTTAAAGATTTTGTAAAATTCACAAATCACACCATCAGATATGCAATATTGTCTGTAGTGAGCTGTTTTTAAATTTGTTGTATATTCGCAAAAAATAAATATGAGACTAATTTTACTTTTCATACTCTTTTTAAGCCTCTCTTTACAGGCCCAAAATTTTGAAAAAGATGCCACTTTTAATCCATATGTTTTGCCTGCCGATAAGTATTACGTAGAAAACAGTCCCTCACTTTCGGTCTTGCAACCCGACCAAAAGTTGATTTTGGTTGAAAACTATTTTTTAAACATCAACTATTCAAAAATAACAAGAATCAATCTTGACAATTCGTTAGATACTTCTTTTAATGCCTCAACTGAATTAAACGGTTTAGTAAAGGACATTGCACTTCAGCCCGACGGAAAAATTATTTTAGTGGGAAGTTTTACCACTTTCAACAATACGCCTTCAAAATATATTGTACGACTGAATGCCGATGGGACAAAGGACACGAGCTTCAACATTGGCACTAGTTTCAATGCCTCTGTAAATTCCAATTACAAATTTGCAAGTTCGGTTCAAATCAGACCTGACGGAAAAATTTTAGTTGGTGGCGATTTAATTAGCTACAACGGTGTTTATAAAAATTCTTTGTTTTTACTAAACAGCGACGGAACGCTCGACAATACATTTACATTGGATGCAACCTTAGGCGAATTCGCGATTTCAAAAATAAAACTTTTGCCCAATGGAAAAATAATAATTGTTAGGCATTTTTCTTCAGGTATCAAAAGACTGAACAGCGACGGAACAGTTGACACTTCCTTCCTAAGCACGGTTTTTCTAAATCCTCCTTCTGGTGGAGGCGAAACAAGAGTAAACGACTTGATTATGCAACCTGATGGTAAAATGATTGTTATTGGAAAGTTTAATAAAATAATGCAATTTAACTATCGCGATATCGCCCGACTGAATGTGGACGGAACAATCGATACCACATTTGATTCCAAAGGGTTTAACATCACGATTCCTCTAAGTAGTACTACAGAGTTGAGTCGGAAAGGAGTAACAGCAGGACTTTTGCAACCGGATGGAAAAATAATCATCAGTGGCAGCTTTAAGACGTATTACAACAATCCTAAAAATTATATTTTAAGACTCGATTCAAATGGTCTTTTGGATACTACTTTTTCAGGCGGATTGGACAATGCTACTACTGAAACGGACTATTTGCATCAAAAGTTTATTAACGGTATGTTTTATACTACCCAAAATGATATTATTGGGGTAGGAAATTTTAGCACCTATAACGACATTGCTACGGATAATATGGTTCGATTCAATGCTGACGGAGTAAAAAATCCGACTTTCAATAACATTTGTAGAGGGTTTAATGGACCTGTTGAACTCATTAGTCAAAACAGTTCAGGACAAATAATTGTAACCGGCAATTTTCGAGCCTATAATGGAATAGCGAAAGACCGAATGGCACGACTTTTTGCGGATGGAAGTCTCGATACTTCTTTTACAGTTCAACTCCATACTTTTTTAGAAAACGATTTGCAACCCAACGAAATTCTTGTGCAACCCGACGGGAAAGTTATTGTTGCATCAAGCGGTAGGTTTTTAAACGGCATTAAACTAGGTGCTGTAGTTCGGCTTAATTTAGACGGAAGTGTCGATACTGATTTCAACAGTATGACGCCAACAAACAATTACGGAACAAGAGGTTCGGCTACTTCTATTGCATTGCAACCCGACGGAAAAATTATTGCTGCAGGTTCGGTATATTATGGAAACAACAATATCAATAAAAAATTATTGCGTCTCAATGCGGACGGAACACTCGATGACAACTTTACATTTGGTGCTTTAAATACTTTTCAAAGCATTACCAAAATCATTTTGCAACCCGATGGGAAAATATTAGCGCTCGGAATTGTTGATACTTATAAAAGCAGAGTCATTCGCCTTTTAAACAATGGAGCACTAGATCCTACGTTTACAATGGCTTCTAGCATATTTTTTCATCAAAATAAAAATTTATACATGTCGTTGGATAGTGACGGAAAAATCATTCTTATTTCAGATTCTCTTGGAAACAACAATTATAGAATGTTTCGTTTAAACTCCGATGGAACGTTAGATACTACTTTCAATTTCACAGCTCTAAACCCCTTTTCTTACGGAAGCGTTGCCCCAAACGTCTTTTTACCCAATCAAAAAATAATGATTGGTGTTCCAGGAACAATTGACACTTCGCGGATGAAATTGGTAAATTCAAATGGAACGCTCGACACCACTTTTACTATCGGCACTGGATTTAACGGCAACATCAATGCGCTTTATATGCAACCCAACGGTGGACTCCTTGTGGGAGGTTATTACAAAAGTTTTCAAAGCCAAACCGAACGCTTTTTGCTACGACTCACAAGCGAAGCTTTTTTAGACACTCATCCTGATTTACCCAAACAAAAGCCCTTTTTACATCCAAACCCCACAAGCGGTATTTTGTATTTTTCGGCAATCAACTCCAATGCGAGTTATCAAATCACCAATCTATTAGGGCAAATTGTTCAAAAAGGAAGTATTAAAAACCAACAAATTTCTACTGCTACACTACAAAATCAAATGTATATTATAGAAATTAGTAACGGCAAACAAAAAACGACACACCAGTTTTTAAAACAATAAACATCCCGTTACAATACAAATAAAAAAGGCTATTTCAGAAACATGAAATAGCCTTTTCTCCTATATAATAGAGTTACTAGATTGTTTTCAACTACTTTAAGTACTCCTCCATTTCGCAGGAAGTGATTTTTGAAACAAAAAACCTCCGAGTTTACCTAGTAAACGCGGAGGTTTTATAAAAACAAACTAATTTATCTGAAACGATACCGTGTTTTGTGTAAACACCAACATTTACTAAAAGGCTAAAGCTACAATCCAAAAATAACATTCAACACAAGTTGCTGTGTGTTGGGTTCTTTTATCTGATTTTTTAATTTAAAAGTGTCGCTTTCCCAAGCTTTATTGTTTAATGCAAATTCATATGCCAAAGTTATTTTTGTCTGCTGAAAATTTCTACCCCATCCTTTTCCTTTAAAACAAATGGACGGCCCCAAAAAGCCTTTTTCTAGATACATAGAAAGCTCATTTCCGTTAATGCCTTCTGGAAGATTATCAAAGTCCACTTCATAATTCTTCCAATACAGCGAAAGGTTTTTCTTGGCATAGCCAATATTAAATCCCGCTCCAAAAGCAAATTTTTCTCGACTGAAAAGAATGTATTGGGCTCTTAACTTAACTCCATTTGACAATATTCGGTTAGTAGTTTCGTCGTTACTGGTTCCTATTGCAAACATTTCATAGCCTAAATCAATATCAACATAATCATCGTAATTGTAAAGTTTCACAACGTTATTGATGAGAGTTGATTTTAATTTAGATTCAAATTTAGGATATTATTTTTAAATTGATTGGGTGTTATCTTGAATA
>NZ_JBIPPD010000034.1:0-20849 GCF_044368625.1 Flavobacterium sp.
GCTTTTTTTTGAGTTTTTCATAAATAAAAAAAGTTTATTGAAACGAATTTCAATAAACTTTTGGAAACGTCAAATTTTATAATGCTTAACAGCTGTTTTACCAACTATTTTTGACTATTAAACCTGTTCAAAAAGGCTACAAAAAAAGCGGAACATTTTAATTTTCCGCTTTTTAAGTAGAGTGAATAAATAGTTAAATTCTAAAAGTAATTACAGGTTTTATTGCATGGTTCACAATGTCTTCGCTTACACTTCCATTAAAAAAGTGGGCCAAACCTGTTCTTCCGTGTGTTGCTATACCAATTAAATCAGCGTTTGTTTTGTTGGCATAATTGATAATTCCTTTTTCAATGTTGGCATCATTATAAATATGTAAACTATAGTTTTCAAGAGGAAATCCGCTAACAAAATTTTGCATAATGTGTTCGGCAACATCATTGGTTTTGAAACTATTTGGCGTATTAATCATTACCAAGTCTAATTTTGCTTGAAACAAGTTCGCGAATTCTACGAGTTTCTTGAATGGTTTTTTAATTTCATTTGAAAAATCAGAAGCAAACACAAATCGGTCAATAGTAAAGTCTTCCATTTCGCTTTTGATGATAATTACTGGAATGTCAGATGAACGTACTACCTTTTCAGTATTAGAACCAATAAACATTTCTTGAAATCCTGAAGCTCCGTGCGATCCCATTACAATCAAGTCGGCATTTTTTTCTTTACTAAAAGTAACAATTCCTTCAAAGGCGCGTTCCAATCTAGCGTCGGCATAAACGGTCAGACCTTCAAAAAAAGGCTCCTCCATTAATTCTGCTAAGCGTTCTTTCGTTTTAGCTAAATATAACATGACCTCGGGAATATTTACGCCATCATTTACGGCGTCATTCATATGTGAAGGCAAATCTAATAGATTGAGTAGGTAAATTTCGGCATTGTCTTTACGCGCGATTTGAGCAGCAACTTTAGCTGCGAAGCGTGCATGGTCGGAAAAATCGGTTGGTACTAATATTCTTTTCATAAAAAAAGGGGTAAAAAGGTTTAAGTGAACGTATCGTTTTGATGAATTAAAGATAACAATATTTTTTGATGAAACAATGATTTTTCATTTATAAAAAAATCACTATATTTGCACCGTTATTTATTTAAAAGTTGAATAATGAGGGAAGCAATGCTTCCCTCTTTTTATAAAATTATGACATTTAAAGAAAAAGTTTTAAATTTATTAAATCAAGGACTCGAAGCCAAGCCAGCGGTATTTCTGATCGATTTGAACATAACAGATTCAAACAAAATTATCGTAACTTTGGATGGCGATAACGGCGTGCAATTGCAAGATTGTGTTGATGTTAGTCGCGCTATTGAGCAAAATTTGGATAGAGAAGAATTGGATTTTTCCCTCGAGGTAGCCTCAGTTGGTGTTGGTTCTCCTTTGAAAATGCTTCGTCAATATAAAAAAAATGTGGGAAGAACGTTAATTGTAAAATTGAATGACGGTACCACAATTGAAGCAAAATTAGAAGAAGCGACCGACCACAATATCGCGCTTTCTTGGGAAGCAAGAGAACCGAAAAAAATTGGTAAAGGAAAAGAAACGGTTCAAAAAAGGAAAGAAATTTCTTATAATGACATTAAAGAAGCAATTGTTACAATAATATTTTAATTATATGGAGAATATAGCATTAATCGAATCATTTTCAGAGTTTAAAGACGACAAACTCATTGATCGTGTAACGCTTATGGCAATTTTAGAGGATGTGTTTAGAAATGCATTGAAAAAGAAATTTGGGTCTGATGATAATTTTGATATTATTATCAATCCAGACAAAGGCGATATGGAAATCTGGCAAAGAAGAGTAATTGTTGCGGACGATGACTTGGATTTGGATCATCTTGAAATTACCTTGACGGATGCTAGAAAAATAGAACCCGACTTCGAAATTGGCGAAGAGGTTTCTGAAGAAGTAAAGTTAATTGACTTAGGGAGAAGAGCGATTTTGGCCTTGCGCCAAAACTTGATTTCTAAAATTCACGAGCACGATAACACCAATCTTTACAAACAATTTAAGGATTTAATAGGCGAAATTTACACAGCAGAAGTACATCATGTACGTCCACGGGTAGTGATTTTAGTGGATGATGAAGGTAATGAAATAGTGCTTCCAAAAGAAAAACAAATTCCATCTGACTTTTTCCGAAAGGGAGATAATGTAAGAGGAATTATTGAAAACGTGGAGCTAAAAGGGAATAAACCACAGATTATTATGTCTAGAACTTCAGAAAAGTTCTTGGAGAAATTATTTGAACAGGAAATCCCTGAGGTTTTCGACGGTTTAATTATGGTTAAAAACGTAGTCCGAATTCCAGGTGAAAAAGCAAAAGTAGCAGTAGATTCTTATGATGATCGTATCGATCCGGTAGGAGCCTGTGTAGGAATGAAAGGATCTCGTATTCACGGAATTGTACGTGAATTAGGAAACGAAAATATCGACGTAATTAATTTTACCACTAATACACAATTGTACATCACAAGAGCCTTAAGTCCCGCTAAAGTTTCTTCGATCAAAATTGACGAAGAAAACAAACGTGCAGAGGTATTTTTGAAATTAGAGGAGGTTTCAAAAGCGATTGGAAGAGGTGGACATAATATTAAATTAGCCGGTCAATTAACAGGTTACGAGCTAGATGTTATTAGAGAAGGTAATGTTGCCGAAGAAGAAGATGATGTGGAGTTGACAGAATTTTCAGATGAAATTGAAGCATGGGTAATTGAAGAGTTTGCTAAAATTGGTTTAGATACCGCAAGAAGCATCTTGAAACAAGATGTAAATGATTTAGTAAGAAGAACCGATCTGGAAGAGGAAACGATTCTAGACGTAATGAAAATATTGAACGATGAGTTCAATGGCTAAGGTTTAACCTTACAACAACACAACAAAAAAGAGTTATAATAAAAGTTTTTTATGTCTGAAGAGAGAGTAATAAGAATTAATAAGGTTTTAAGGGAATTTAATATTTCGTTAGAAAGAGCGGTTGATTATCTGAAAGATAAAGGTATTGCTATTGATGCAAACCCAAACGCAAAGATTTCTGATGCGGAATTTAACATCCTGCAAAATCAATTTGCTGGCGACAAGGGGAAAAAAGAGGCTTCACTAGAAGTGAGTGAAGAAAAGCGTAAAGAGAAAGAAGCTTTACGATTGGAGCGTGAAAAAGAGATCGAAGACAAACGCAAAATTGATGAAGAACGTCAGAAACAAAATGAGGTTATCAAAGCAAAAGCGAATGTTGTAGGTTTAAAGAAAGTGGGTTCCATCGATCTTAATCCTAAAAAGTCAACACCAGCTGCTCCTCCAGTAGAAACACCAATTGAGAAGCGTCCAGAACCAACTCCGGTAATCCCGGTGGTTGAAAAGCCTTTAACTGAACCTGTGGTTGAAAAACTACAAGAAAAAAAGGTTGAGCATGCAATACCTGAAAAACCAAAGGAGGAAGCTCCCAAGGTAATTACAACTGCAGCAGCTCCTGCCGCTCCAATTGCACCTAAATTAACAGTTGAAAAGCCTAACGAAGTCCTTCAAAAGCAGGAAAGTTCGGCCGAACCTGTTAAAACCTACAACGAAGAAGGTACTGAAAAACGCGAAGATGAGGCCTTGACCACTAAATATGTGCAACTTTCAGGTACTACATTCACAGGAAAAACAATCGACCTTTCTAAATTTGAAAAACCAAAAAAGAAAAAGGAAGAGCCAAAAATAACTCCGAATAAACCTGGAGCGAATGCAGCTGCAAATGCAAATGCTAATAAAAATAAGCGAAAGCGAATTCCGACGAAACCAGCCACACCGCGTCCTCCAGGAAGTGGGCCAAATCCGAATAAGATTGTTCCAAATGCTCCAGGAGCTGCAGCTAACAGAAGTGCACGACCAGGTTTTGTAAAAGGTAATCGTCCTGCAATTGTTGCAAAAGTAGAACCAACTGAAGAAGAAGTTAAAAATCAAATTCGCGAAACTTTAGAAAAACTACAAGGTAAAGGTGGTAAATCTAAAGCGGCTAAATACAGAAGAGATAAAAGAGATACACACCGTCAAAAATCAGACGATGAGCAAAGAGCTATTGATGAAGGAAGTAAAACGATCAAAGTTACCGAATTTGTTACCGTAGGAGAAATTGCCATTATGATGGATGTGCCAATTACTAAAGTGATAGGAACGTGTATGTCTTTAGGAATTATGGTAACGATGAACCAGCGTCTTGATGCTGAAACATTGACCATTGTTGCTGATGAATTTGGTTACGAAGTAGAATTCATAACTACAGATATTGAAGATAACGCATTAGTGATATCCGATGCGCCAGAAGATTTAAAAGATCGTGCGCCAATTGTTACTGTAATGGGTCACGTTGATCACGGTAAAACATCTTTGCTGGATTACATCCGTAAGGAAAATGTTATTGCAGGAGAATCAGGAGGTATCACGCAGCATATTGGTGCTTATGGAGTGACTTTAGATAATGGTCAGAAAATTGCATTTTTAGATACTCCAGGTCACGAGGCCTTTACAGCGATGAGAGCCCGTGGTGCACAAGTTACCGATATTGCCATTATTGTAGTCGCTGCTGATGACGACATAATGCCACAAACGAAAGAGGCTATTAGTCACGCTCAAGCGGCCAATGTGCCAATCATTTTTGCTATTAATAAAATTGATAAACCCAACTCTAATCCTGAAAAAATTAAGGAACGCTTAGCAGGTATGAATTTACTTGTAGAAGATTGGGGTGGAAAAATACAATCACATGATATTTCTGCGAAGGTAGGAACGGGCGTGAAAGAATTATTAGAAAAAGTATTGCTTGAAGCTGAGATTTTAGAGCTAAAAGCCAATCCAAATCGTCTTTCTTCTGGAACTGTTGTAGAAGCATTCTTAGATAAAGGAAAAGGCTATGTTTCAACAATTTTAGTTCAAAATGGAACTTTAAATGTTGGCGATTATATGTTAGCTGGAAAGCACCACGGTAAAATCAAAGCGATGCACGATGAACGCGGAAACGTTATTACGAGCGCGGGACCTTCAACACCAGTTTCTGTTCTTGGTTTGGATGGCGCTGCAACCGCTGGTGACAAATTTACAGTTTATGAAGACGAGCGCGAAGCCAAACAAATCGCGGCTAAACGTACGCAGTTAATGCGTGAGCAGTCAGTTAGAACTCAAAGACACATTACGCTTGCCGAAATTGGTAGACGTATCGCATTGGGTCAGTTCAAAGAGTTGAATATTATTTTAAAAGGTGACGTGGATGGTTCTGTAGAAGCATTATCAGATTCTTTCTCGAAATTGTCTACAGAAGAAATTCAAATTAATATCATTCATAAAGGGGTAGGTGCTATTACTGAAACCGATGTTATGTTGGCCTCCGCATCAGATGCCATTATTATCGGATTCAACGTTCGTCCTGCTGGAAATGCTAGGCAGCTTGCTGATAAAGAAGAAATTGATATTCGAAACTATTCAATTATCTACGATGCAATTGATGATTTAAAAGACGCAATGGAAGGAATGTTATCTCCAGAAATGAAAGAAGAGATTACAGGTACTGCCGAAATTAGAGAGATTTTCAAAATTTCAAAAGTAGGATCAATTGCAGGTTGTATGGTAACGGATGGTAAAATATTTAGATCTTCTCGAATTCGATTAATACGTCAAGGCGTAGTAATTCACACAGGTGAATTGATTGCACTGAAACGATTTAAAGATGATGTAAAGGAGGTGTCTAAGGGATACGATTGCGGTATGCAAATCAAGGGATACAACGAAATCGAACAAAATGATATCATTGAAGCTTTCCAAGAAGTGGCTGTGAAGAAAAAGTTGAAGTAAGAAAATATTTTCTAACAATAAAAAAACCGATAGTCAATGATTATCGGTTTTTTTTAGTTTAAAAGCTAATTTTATTTGTTGGGTTTTATAATAATCGAATTCGCATATTTTTTCTGAATTTCCAGTAAATGACGTTGTGCGTCGATTTTTGTTTTAAAATTACCAATCCAAACTTTATAATAAGGCGTATGAAAGATTATTGTAGCATCTAAATGACCATAATCAGCCTTAAACCGAGTCAATTCGCGCTTTGAATTTTCGCTATCCCCCGTATAAATTTGAATTTTATAGCCTTCATTTGCCGCAATCGAAACATTAATTTTCCGTTTTTCATTTAGCAATTGCTCAAATTTTGGATCCTGTGAAAGACTAACTTTGCTACTTTGTGCTGCTGAATTTATTGATAATAAAGCGGTTAAAATTAAAAGCAAAAAAGAGGCTTGCAAGGTATTTTTTTTCATAACATCATATATTTTAGGCAAATGTACTATTAATACTTAAATCGCTATAATTTTAATTTATTTGGAATTATTATAAATTAAGAATTATGAATTTTTAAGGTTTTGTTAATAAGACTTAAGTCGTATTTTTGTGCAAAATATAAATGACCTAATAGGGTTTTGTGCCAATTCGAATTGGAATATGTCCTATCATAATTAGTCGATAATCATTTTAAATATGAAAAACGTGGGTAACCATAATTCGATTTCTAGAATTTTACTGTTAAGTTTAGCTATTATGCTAACGTTTTCCGCTGAAACATTTTCGCAAACAGGAGATCCAGCGGCAGGTAAAGCATTATTTAATGCACAGTGTGCGGCATGTCATAAGTTAGATGCTAAGATGACTGGTCCCGCTTTAAGAGGGGTAACGGAAAAGTACAGCAATGAATGGCTTCATTCTTGGATCAAGAACAGTCAAGCATTGGTAAAATCCGGTGATGCAGATGCAGTTAAAATATTTGAGGAATATAATAAGTCGATTATGACTTCATTTCCTCAATTGTCCGATGCTGATATTGATAATATCCTTGCTTACACTGCGGAACCGATTCCGGCTCCTGAAGCTCCCGCACCTGGTGCGGCTGTTGCAACTGCAACTACCGATTCTGGGGTTTCCAATGTAGTAATTTTAGGTGCATTGGCTTTAGTGATGGGAATTTTAGTAGTTATGCTCTTCTTGGTGAGCAATGTTTTAGCTAAAATTGCAAAAGCTAACGGAATTGAAGCTATTGCAAAAGAGCCAACAATGCCAATATGGAAAGCTTACGCTAGAAACCAATTTCTAGTTTTAGTGACAGTGATTTTGTTGTTGTTGTCAGGTGCTTGGTTTGTTTATGGGTACTTGATGCAAGTGGGTGTTGATCAAGATTATGCTCCAATTCAACCGATACATTATTCGCACAAAATACATGCTGGAGAAAATGGAATTGATTGTAAATATTGCCACTCTTCGGCTCGTACGAGTAAAAATGCAGGAATTCCTTCCTTGAATGTTTGTATGAATTGTCATAAAAGCATTTCAGAATTTGTTGGAGATAAAGATTCCACATACGTAGAATATACAAAAGAGTTTTACACAGCTGAAATTCAAAAACTTTACGATGCTGTAGGTTGGGACAAAGAGAAACAAATGTATACTGGTAAAACTAAGCCTGTAAAATGGGTTAAAATTCATAACTTACCTGATTTCGTTTATTTCAATCACGCCCAACACGTAACGGTTGGAGGTATAGAATGTCAAAAGTGTCACGGTCCCGTTGAGACTTATGAAATTCAAAAGCAATTTGCGCCTTTAACGATGGGTTGGTGTATCGACTGTCACCGCGAAACAAATGTTAAAATGGAGGGCAATGCATACTACGAAAAAATTCACGATGAACTGGCTAAGAAATACGGTAAGGACAAACTTACTGCTGCTGAATTGGGTGGTTTAGAATGTGGAAAATGCCACTACTAGTCTGATAGTATATTCATTTCGAATAGTTTATAAGGCGATTTTGTAAAAAAATAAAATAATTAAGAAGCTAATATTTATATAAGATGTCATCAAACAAAAAATACTGGAAAAGTGTTGAAGAGCTAAACAAAAATAGCTCTATTGTTGAGACGTTAAGAAATAACGAATTTGTTGAAGCGATTCCTACTGATGAATTTTTAGGTAATCAATCCACTTTAGCAGCGTCTTCAACTACGCGTCGGGATTTCTTAAAGTACGTTGGATTCAGCACTGCAGCTGCATCGCTTGTAGCGTGTGAAGGTCCAGTTATCAAATCTATTCCTTATGTAGTTCAGCCAGAGCAAATCATCCCTGGAATTGCTGATTTTTATGCAACTTCAATGTTTGACGGTTTTGATTTTGCAAATCTTTTAGTTAAAACAAGAGAGGGTCGTCCAATTAAAATTGAAAACAATACTTTATCTGGAGCAAAATTTTCAGCTAATGCACGTGTTCATGCTTCCATTTTGTCTTTGTACGATAGTCTTCGTTTGAAGGAACCTAAGATGGATGGAAAAACTGCTTCTTGGGAATCGGTAAATGCTAAAGTGAAATCAAGTTTAGCGGACGCAAAGGCCCAAGGCAAACAAGTGGTTTTATTAACCAATACGTTAGCAAGTCCATCGACTGAAAAATTAGTTGGTGAATTTTTAACGGCTAATCCTTCGGCTAAACACGTAATTTATGATACTGTTTCATCTTCAGCTGCCTTGGATGCTTTTCAAACAGCGTATGGTGAAAGAGGTTTGGTTGATTATGATTTTTCAAAAGCAGAAACGATTGTAGGTATTGGTGCTGATTTCTTAGGTGATTGGCAAGGGGGAAATTACGACACAGGTTATGCCAAAGGTCGTATACCAAAAAATGGTAAAATGTCCAAACATTTTCAGTTTGAAGCCAATATGACTTTGTCTGGAGCTGCTGCTGATAAGCGCGTTCCGATGACCGTTGCACAACAAAAGTTAGCTTTAGTGTATATTTATAATGTTGTAGCAGGAGGAAACGTTGCTGTAATTTTAGATAAAAAATTCGAAGCAGAAGTAAATAAAGCTGCTCAACAGTTAAAGGCTTCGCGCTCCAAGGGTCTTTTAGTTTCTGGAATTGAAGATAAAAATGCACAGTTATTGGTTTTGGCTATTAATAGTGCTTTAAATAGTGATTCATTCATTGGTGCTGGAATTCGTCAAATTAGAAAAGGTTCTAATGAAGTTATGACGCAATTCCTTGCAGACTTAAAAGGTGGAGCAGTGCATACATTGATAATGAGCGGTGTAAATCCTGCTTATTCGTTGCCAAATGCAAAAGAGTTTGTTGAGAGTTTAAAGAAAGTGAATCTTTCTGTAGCGGTTTCATTAAAAGAGGATGAAACGGCTTCCGTTTCTAAAATTGCAATAGGAACAACTCACTATTTGGAATCTTGGAATGACTTGGTGTTGACAAAAGGAACATATGCATTAACGCAGCCGACCATTAATCCTCTGTTCAAGCAAACAAAACAGTTTCAAGAACTTTTGTTGGATTGGACTGGAAATAGCGTTTCATACTACGATTATTTACGATTAAATTCAGCTTCTTACACGTCTGGATCGAGTTGGAATAAAGTGGTGCATGACGGTGTTCTTGCTGTAGGTGGTGCTACAGTTGGAACTGCAGTTTCTGATTTTGTGTCAGCAGCTTCAAATTTATCGCAGTCAGTTGCTCAAAAGGGTTTGGAATTGATTTTGTACACAAAAACAGGTTTAGGAGACGGACAACAAGCCAACAATCCTTGGTTGCAAGAATTTCCAGATCCAATTACACGTGTTTCTTGGGACAATTACATTACCATTTCTAAAGCAGATGCAGAGGCGAAAGAATTAGTAAATTATAATGTAGCCGATGCTGGATTGAATGGTAGCTATGTTACATTAACAGTTGATGGCGCTAAGCTTGAAAATGTTCCTGTGATTATTCAACCAGGGCAGGCAATTGGCACTATTGGTTTGGCTTTTGGGTACGGAAAGAAAGCCGCTTTAAAAGAAGAAATGCAAGTAGGTGTAAACGCTTACGCTTTATATAAAAGCTTTAATAATGTACAATCGGTAACTATTGAGAAAACTGCTGGGGATCACGAGTTCGCTTGTGTTCAGTTGCAAAAAACTTTAATGGGACGTGGCGATATTATTAAAGAAACCACTTTAGAAATTTTCAATACTGTAGATGCTAAAGAGTGGAACATCCAACCTATGGTTTCGTTGGATCATAATCCAGTTAAAGCAGTAGAAGTGGATTTATGGACTTCATTTGATCGTTCAGTTGGTCATCATTTTAACCTTTCGGTTGATTTAAATGCTTGTACTGGTTGTGGCGCTTGCGTTATAGCTTGTCATGCTGAAAATAACGTTCCGGTTGTTGGAAAAAGTGAAGTAAGAAGAAGTAGAGATATGCATTGGTTGCGTATTGACAGGTATTATTCTTCTGAAACTACTTTTGAAGGCGACAATAATAAGAAAAATAATTTTGACGGTTTATTTGGTGACAAAGGTTCTCTAGGTGGCTTCGGTGAAATGGAGTTGGCTTCTGAAAATCCTCAAGTGGCTTTTCAACCTGTAATGTGTCAACATTGTAATCACGCACCTTGCGAAACTGTTTGTCCTGTAGCAGCAACTTCACACAGCCGTCAAGGTCAAAATCATATGGCTTACAACAGATGTGTGGGAACAAGATATTGTGCAAACAATTGTCCGTATAAAGTACGTCGTTTCAATTGGTTCTTGTATAGTAAAAACAATGAATTCGATTACCATATGAATGATGATTTAGGTCGTATGGTTTTAAATCCTGATGTAAACGTTCGTTCTCGTGGAGTTATGGAAAAATGTTCAATGTGTATTCAAATGACACAGAAAACAATTCTTGATGCAAAGCGCGAAGGAAGAGTAATCAAAGATGGTGAATTTCAAACAGCTTGTTCTGCAGCTTGTACTTCAGGAGCTATGATTTTTGGCGACATCAATGATAAAGAAAGTAAAGTAGCACAATCGCTCGAAAATGATCGAATGTATCATTTATTGGAGCATGTAGGTACAAAACCTAATGTGCAGTATCACGTTAAGGTTAGAAATACTTAGTATCAAAAAATTTAATTAATCAGTAACAATATAAAGGATTATGTCGTCTCACTACGAAGCTCCCATTAGAAAACCTTTAGTTATAGGTGATAAATCTTATCACGATATAACAGTAGATGTAGCTGCACCTGTTGAAGGTAGAGCAAACAAACAATGGTGGATTGTCTTTTCAATCGCATTAATAGCCTTCCTTTGGGGATTGGGCTGTATCATCTATACCATCTCTACAGGTATTGGAACATGGGGATTAAACAAAACAGTCGGTTGGGCTTGGGATATTACTAACTTCGTTTGGTGGGTTGGTATCGGTCACGCTGGAACCTTAATTTCTGCCGTACTTTTACTTTTCCGACAAAAATGGAGAATGGCAATTAACCGTTCAGCAGAAGCAATGACCATTTTCTCAGTCGTTCAAGCGGGTTTATTTCCAATTATTCACATGGGTCGTCCTTGGTTGGCTTATTGGGTTTTACCAATTCCGAATCAATTCGGGTCTTTATGGGTAAATTTTAATTCTCCTTTACTTTGGGACGTATTTGCGATATCCACCTACCTTTCTGTTTCATTAGTTTTTTGGTGGACGGGTTTGCTTCCCGATTTTGCAATGTTAAGAGACAGAGCCATAACCCCTTTTACCAAAAGAGTTTATTCTATTCTAAGTTTCGGATGGAGCGGTCGAGCTAAAGACTGGCAACGTTTCGAAGAAGTTTCTTTGGTTCTTGCAGGTTTGGCAACACCATTGGTACTTTCTGTACATACGATTGTATCATTTGACTTTGCTACTTCAGTAATTCCAGGATGGCATACTACCATTTTCCCTCCCTATTTCGTTGCAGGAGCAGTATTTTCTGGATTTGCAATGGTGAATACTTTGTTGATCATTATGAGAAAAGTTTCAAATCTTGAAGCTTACATCACTTTACAGCACATCGAGTTAATGAATATTGTAATTATGATTACAGGTTCTATTGTAGGTGTTGCCTATATCACTGAGCTGTTTGTGGCTTGGTATTCAGGAGTGGAATATGAACAATATGCGTTTTTAAATAGAGCAACCGGTCCATATTGGTGGGCATATTGGTCGATGATGACTTGCAACGTTTTCTCTCCACAGTTCATGTGGTTTAAGAAATTAAGAACGAGCATCATGTTTTCATTCGTAATCTCTATTGTCGTAAATATTGGAATGTGGTTCGAACGATTTGTTATTATCGTAACTTCATTACACAGAGATTATCTTCCATCTTCATGGACGATGTTCTCACCAACTTTCGTAGATATTGGAATTTTCATTGGAACAATTGGTTTTTTCTTTGTACTTTTCTTGTTATATGCACGAACTTTCCCTGTAATTGCACAAGCAGAGGTAAAAACGATTTTGAAATCATCTGGCGAAAATTATAAAAAATTAAGAGAAGAAAATAAACATTCACACCATGAGTAGTAATAAAGTTATATACGCTATTTACAATGACGATGACGTGTTGATGGATGCGGTTAAAAAGACCCGTGCGGCTCATCATCATATTGAAGAAGTCTTTACCCCTTTTCCGGTGCACGGTTTGGATAAAGCGATGGGACTTGCTCCAACTCGATTAGCAATTTGTTCATTCATTTATGGTTTAATTGGTTTATCTTTTGCTACTTGGATGATGAATTACATTATGATTTCAGATTGGCCTCAAGACATTGGTGGTAAACCAAGTTTTAGTTATATTGAAAATATGCCGGCCTTTGTTCCTATCATGTTCGAATTAACTGTATTTTTCGCAGCACACTTAATGGTAATTACTTTTTATATGAGAAGCAAATTATGGCCTTTTAAACAAGCTGAAAATCCAGATGTAAGAACTACTGACGACCATTTTTTAATGGAAGTTGCTGTACATAATAATGAGGAGGAACTAATTGCCTTTTTTCAAAATACAGGAGCGGTAGAAGTTAAAGTAATTGAAAAGCATTAATTGTAGATATGAAAAGCTTAAATAAAATAGTAATTGTTCTAGGTTTATCGGTCTTAGTGACTTCTTGTTATGATACAAAAAGTCCTAATTACCAATATTTTCCTAACATGTATGAGCCAGTAGGATACGAAACCTATGCGGAGTCGGATGCATTTGCAAACGGAAAAGAAGGTCAAGAGGTTCCTAAAGGCGCTGTAAAAAGGGGTTTTGAGCCCTACGATTATCCAAATACTAATGAGGGATATGCAGCAGCTAAAGCCAATCTACAGTCTCCGTTGGATTCGTTAGGTAAAAATTCAGAAAGAGCAGCAGAATTGTATGTAATTTACTGTGCCATCTGTCATGGTGAAACTGGAAACGGTCAAGGCAATTTGGTTAAACGAGAAAAAATCCTTGGGGTTCCAAGCTATGCTGACAGAGAAATTACAGAGGGTAGTACTTATCATGTACTTACCTATGGATTAAACTCAATGGGGGCTTACTCGAATCAACTTACTCAGGAAGAACGTTGGATGGTTTCTTCTTATGTAATGAAATTAAAGAGCGAATTATAATTGTATAACATTGATATATAAGATATGTACACATTTTCAAGCAGATTAAAAACGTTCGCTATAATCCTGATGGTTTTAGGAAGTTTGGGTATAGTTTATGGTTTTTTAATGGCGCCAAAAACGACCGCTGACGTAGAGGCTATTTTAGAAAAAGAAGCTGCTGAACATCATGGAAGCCATGCTGCATCAGAAACACATACAACGAATGTTGGGACACATGCTAAAGCTCAAGAGCATTCTGAAGCTGGGCATTCAGTACCGAAACAAGCATCAGCAGATACTATTCATCATACAGACACTTCAGCTGTTGCGTCTAGTTCGGATACTGTACATGCTAGGATTGTTTCCGCGACTCATAAAGCAGATGCACTTAAAAAAACGGATGCCGGACATAGTGGTCATGATGCACATGGCGATCACGAAAAACATTTAGAGCATGTATTGCACCAAATGCAGAATAAGCCTTGGGCCGCTTTATATGTAGCTTGTATTTTTATAATGTTGCTTTCACTTGGAGTGCTTGTATTCTATGCTATTCAACAAGTAGCACAGGCCGGTTGGTCTCCTGTTTTGTTCAGAGTAATGCAAGGTATTACTTCCTACTTACCTATAGGTTCGGTTATCTTTTTTATCTTATTGATTCTATCTGGTATGCATTTCAATCATTTATTTGTATGGATGGCTGATGGTGTAGGTGAAGTAGGGCACGAAAATTACGACCATTTAGTTGCTAATAAATTAGGCTATTTGAATGTGCCGTTTTGGCTTGGAAGAGCAGCTCTTTTTCTGGTTGGGTGGAGTGTATATCAGTATTTTTCTCGCAAGAATTGTTTGTTGCAAGATGACGCTAACGATAATTTGTACTACAAGAAGAATTTTAATATTTCTGCAATGTTTTTGGTGTTTTTCATCGTTTCAGAATCTATTATGTCTTGGGATTGGATTATGTCAGTAGATCCACACTGGTACAGCACACTTTTTGGATGGTATGTTTTCGCTAGTTTCTTTGTTAGTGGAATAACAACTATAACACTTGTTACCCTTTACTTGAAATCAAGAGGTTTCTTAGAGTATGTAAATACAAGTCATATACACGATTTAGCTAAATTTATGTTTGGTATAAGTGTATTCTGGACATACTTGTGGTTCTCCCAGTTTATGCTGATTTGGTATTCTAATATTCCAGAGGAGGTTACTTATTTTATTACACGAATTGAAAACTACAATTTGCCTTTCTTCGGAATGATAGTTATGAATTTTGTGTTTCCTGTACTAATTTTAATCAACACTGATTTTAAGCGTTTGACATGGATTCTTGTAATGGCAGGCACAGTAATTTTATTAGGTCATTACGTAGATTTCTTCATGATGATTATGCCTGCAACTGTGGGGGACAGATGGTTTATTGGAGTTTCTGAAATTGGTTCGTTACTTTTCTTTATAGGATTATTTATTCTTGTTGTATTTACAGCACTTACTAAATCTCCTTTATTGCCTAAGCGAAATCCACTGATTGAGGAAAGTAAGCATTTTCATTATTAATATTTAAAGTAAAAACAGATGACAAGTTTGTTGGTAATTATAGTTTTAGTTTTATTAGCTATTGCACTTTGGCAATTGACTAAAATATTCGATTTGACGCAAGTAGGGCAAACGGCCCACAATACACAAGTTGCAAGTGATGCGGATAATAAAGTTCAAGGGTATTTGATGTTTGGCTTTCTAGCCTTCCTTTATATCTTTATGATTTATGGTCTGATTGTTTGGGGGCCTCTAGTGTTGGATAATCCTGCATCGGAACACGGTAAGGATGTAGATTTGTTAATGAATATTACATGGTTACTTATCTTTATAGTACAGTTTATCACACAATTGTTGCTTCATTATTTTGCTTTTAAATATAGAGGTACTAAAGATAGTAAAGCATTGTATTTTGCGGATAACAACAAGTTAGAAGTTATTTGGAGTACCATCCCTGCGGTTGTTTTAGCGGGTTTGATTCTTTACGGCTTGTATGCGTGGACTAATATTATGTTTGTAGATGAACAAGAAGAAGACGTAATTGTAGTTGAAGTCTACGCAAAACAATTTGGATGGGAAGCTCGTTATTCAGGAGGGGATAATGTGTTAGGTAAAGCAAATGTTCGATACATTCAAGGGGTTAATACTGTTGGTGTGGATATGGCAGACCCTAATGCACAAGATGATAAAATGTCCACTGAACTATACATACCAAAAGGAAAAAAGGTGTTGATTAAAATGCGTTCTCAAGATGTACTTCACTCTGCGTATATGCCGCATTTTAGAGCGCAGATGAATTGTGTTCCCGGAATGGTTACTCAGTTTGCTTTTATTCCTACATTAACAACTGAAGAATATCGCGCAATTCCAAAAATCGAAGAAAAGATTGCTAATATCAATAAAATAAGAGCTGCAAAAAGTGCCAAGTTAACTGCTAGTGGCCAAACTGCTTTAGATCCATATGAGTTTAACTATCTTTTACTCTGCAACAAGATTTGTGGTGCTTCCCATTACAACATGCAAATGAAAGTTGTTGTTGTTTCTCAAGAGGAATATAAAACTTGGTTGGCAGACAAACCAACATTAGCACAACAAATTAAAGAAGCAAATGCACCAGCAGCGCCTGCAACTCCGACGTTGGTTCCGGATTCAACTGCGGTAGAAGCACCAATAGTTGTACTTGCAAATTAAATTGTATTAAATCTATTTATTTAATAAAAAATTAAATTAAAAAATATGTCAGTAGAAGGACACAATCACGAGCACGATCACGAACAAGAACACCACCATAAAGATACTTTTATAACGAAGTATATATTCAGTATTGATCACAAAATGATTGCCAAACAGTACTTGATTACAGGTATTATAATGGGTGTTATTGGTGTAGGAATGTCAATGCTTTTCAGAATGCAGTTAGCTTGGCCTGAAGAAGCTTTTGGTGTTTTTAAATTCTTTTTAGGTGAAAAATTTGCACCAGGTGGAGTTTTAAAAAATGATGCCTATTTAGCTTTAGTTACCATTCATGGTACTATTATGGTTTTTTTTGTACTTACTGCTGGACTTAGCGGTACTTTTAGTAACCTCTTGATTCCGCTGCAAATTGGTGCCCGGGATATGGCTTCAGGATTTATGAACATGGTATCGTACTGGTTGTTTTTTCTCTCCTCTGTCATCATGATCAGTTCCCTTTTTGTTGAATCTGGCCCGGCATCTTCCGGTTGGACAATTTATCCGCCACTCTCTGCATTGCCTCAAGCAATTCCAGGTTCTGGTGCGGGTATGACGCTATGGCTCGTTTCTATGGCAATTTTTATCGCATCTTCTTTAATGGGATCTTTAAATTATGTGGTTACTGTTATAAATTTAAGAACGAAAGGAATGACGATGACTCGTCTTCCGTTAACAATATGGACATTCTTTGTAACTGCAATTATTGGTATTCTTTCGTTTCCAGTATTGTTGTCTGCTGCTTTGCTCTTAATTATGGATAGAAGTTTTGGTACTTCTTTCTTCCTGTCTGATATTTATCTTGCTGGAGAAGTTTTGCATTACCAGGGTGGTTCTCCCGTGTTGTTTGAACACTTATTTTGGTTTTTAGGTCATCCCGAGGTATATATCGTAATTTTACCAGCAATGGGTCTGGTTTCAGAAATTCTTGCTACCAACTCTCGTAAGCCTATTTTTGGTTACCGCGCGATGATTGTTTCTACGCTTGCAATTGCATTTTTATCAACAATTGTATGGGGCCACCATATGTTTATTTCTGGAATGAACCCCTTTTTAGGTTCTGTATTTACATTCACTACCTTATTGATTGCTATCCCATCAGCTGTAAAAGCTTTTAACTGGATTACAACGTTATGGAAAGGTAATCTTCAATTGAACCCTGCGATGTTGTTTTCTATTGGTATGGTTTCAACATTTATTTCAGGTGGTTTAACCGGTATTATCTTGGGGGATTCGACATTAGATATTAACGTTCACGATACTTATTTTGTAATTGCTCACTTTCACTTAGTAATGGGTATCTCTGCTCTTTATGGAATGTTTGCTGGTATTTACCACTGGTTTCCAAAAATGTTCGGTAGAATGATGAACAAAAACCTAGGTTATGTACACTTTTGGGTAACTGCAATTTCAGCTTATGGTGTATTTTTTCCAATGCACTTTATCGGTTTAGCTGGTTTGCCTAGAAGGTATTACACCAATACCAATTTCCCTCTTTTTGACGATCTGCAAAATGTAAACGTATTGATAACAGTTTTTGCTTTAATTGGGGGTGCTTTCACGTTGGTGTTTTTATTCAACTTTTTTTATAGTATTTTTTATGGAGAAAAAGCAGTGCAAAATCCATGGAAATCTACTACACTTGAATGGACAACTCCTGTTGAACATATTCATGGAAACTGGCCAGGTGCTATTCCTGAAGTTCACCGTTGGCCTTACGATTACAGCAAACCAGGTCACGATTTAGACTACGTTCCTCAAAATATTCCTATGAAAGAAGGCGAAGAAGTCCTCCATCATTAATCATAATTTAATTATAAAACCTGCTTTGGCAGGTTTTTTTTTGATCTTTTTTGCTACCTTTAAATAAAAAGTGATGAAAGTAGTTAAAGTTTCAAGCAACAATCGTTTTGAATTAGAACATAATGAATCAATCGCCTTCATTGAATTTGATAAAATTGAACCCAATATTTTAGACCTCGTTCACACCGAAGTGCCAAAGGAAGTAGCTGGAAATGGCGTAGGGTCTAAGTTGGTTGAAGGTGCTTTGCAGTATTGTAAACAAAATGATTTGAATGTTATTCCGTCGTGTGCTTTTGTAAAAAATTTTATCAACAAACATCCTGAATGGAACGACTTCATATCAAAAAAATAACTTCATAGAAATTACTAACCACAGCTTTGTTTATCTTTGTCATATGAATGAAAATTTAGACCCTACCAATGCTGGTTTTAATCCTGAAGAACTTGATTTAGAACGTAAACTTCGCCCACTTTCTTTTGACGATTTTGCAGGTCAAGATCAAATTTTAGAAAACCTTAAAGTATTTGTTCAAGCTGCCAATCTAAGAAACGAAGCTTTAGATCACGCGCTATTTCATGGCCCTCCTGGTTTGGGAAAAACCACTTTGGCCAATATTTTAGCCAATGAATTGGGTGTAGGTATCAAAATAACTTCAGGTCCTGTTCTAGATAAACCGGGTGATTTAGCAGGTTTATTGACCAATTTAGAGGAACGCGATGTGTTGTTTATCGATGAAATTCATCGTTTAAGTCCTATTGTGGAGGAATATTTATATTCTGCAATGGAAGATTTTAAAATTGATATTATGATTGAGTCGGGTCCGAATGCTCGAACGGTGCAAATTAATTTGAACCCTTTTACGCTTGTGGGTGCCACCACACGCTCAGGATTATTAACAGCTCCAATGAGGGCGCGTTTTGGTATCCAAAGTCGATTGCAATATTATAATAAAGAACTACTCACCACTATTGTTGAGCGAAGTTCTTCTATTTTAAGGGTTCCAATTTCTTATGATGCTGCACTCGAAATTGCTGGTCGAAGTAGAGGTACTCCTCGGATTGCAAATGCGTTATTGAGACGTGTTCGCGATTTTGCGCAAATCAAAGGCAACGGTAGTATCGACATCGAAATTGCGCAATTTTCATTGAAAGCACTCAATGTTGATGCTCACGGGTTAGACGAAATGGACAACAAAATATTGAACACCATCATCGATAAATTTAAAGGTGGTCCTGTTGGATTATCCACTTTGGCAACAGCTGTTTCCGAAAGCAGCGAAACCATCGAGGAAGTCTACGAACCTTTTTTGATTCAAGAAGGTTTTATTATGCGAACACCTAGAGGACGTGAAGTAACTGAAAAAGCGTATACGCATTTGGGAAAATTGAACACGAAGATTCAAGGAGGGCTTTTTTAGGAGCTATTCCTGCTATTCGTTTGTAGTCCTCATTCCGGGCTACCACTTCTATCACGGCTAAATTGCCACTGCTATGCTAAATAACCACAAAAATACCCTCTTTATTAAAGCCGAAGCCAAACGCCTCGGTTTCCTGTCGTGCGGAATTTCCAAAGCGGGTTTTTTGGAAGAGGAAGCACCCCGATTGGAAGCGTATTTGAATCGCAATTTCAACGGTAAAATGCACTATATGGAAAATAATTTCGACAAGCGATTGAATCCGGTTTTGTTAGTTGACGATGCCAAAAGTGTGATCTCATTACTTTTAAATTATTATCCCGATAACCAGCAGGTTTCAAACACTTATAAAATTTCAAAATACGCTTACGGTCAAGATTATCATTTTGTAATAAAAGAAAAATTAAAAGAACTTTTGCACAGCATTCAAACAGAAATTGGTCACGTTTCTGGTCGTGCTTTTGTAGATTCCGCACCAGTTTTAGAGAAGGCTTGGGCGGCAAAAAGTGGACTCGGTTGGATGGGAAAAAGCGCCAATCTTATTACACAAAAAGTAGGTTCTTTTTATTTCATTGCCGAACTCATTGTCGATTTGGAGTTGGATTATGATCATGCGGTAACCGACCATTGCGGATCTTGTACAGCTTGTATAGATGCCTGTCCGACTGAAGCCATCGTAGCACCTTACGTAGTGGACGGGAGTAAATGTATTTCCTATTTCACGATTGAATTGAAAGACTCAATTCCGGTAGATATGAAAGGCAAAATGGACGACTGGATCTTTGGTTGCGATGTGTGTCAGGACGTGTGTCCGTGGAACCGCTTTTCAAAACCACACAAGGAACCACTTTTTAACCCAAATCCGGGGATATTATCTTTTACAAAAAAAGAGTGGCAAGATATTACAACGGAAACTTTTGAAAAGGTTTTTAAGAATTCAGCAGTTAAACGTACAAAACGGGAAGGTTTGCAACGTAATATATCATTTGTGCAAATAAAGTAGTATTGAAACAGTGTTAAGATTAATTTAATAGTGTTATTCTTGTCAAAAAAGCCGTTTCGATTTTTGCTATGAAAACGTTCATCAATAAGGTCAATATTAGTTCATTCTTGGCTTTATTTTAATTTTTTGATTAACAAAAGCATGATAGTCAATCAGTTAAAATTTCACAAAAAAATTTGTAATACAATTCCATAAATTAGTTTTTTTCAACGGAATAATATATATTGCGCTTCTAATTTAACAAATAAAAAACACAAAAAATGAAAAAAATTTTTTTAGTAGCACTTGCTTTTGCATCGTTTGCAACTGTAACATCTTGCGACAAAGATGATGATGCTCAAGCATCATTAGAAGGAAAATGGGAATATTCTA
>NZ_JBIPPD010000378.1:0-6218 GCF_044368625.1 Flavobacterium sp.
TCGATCTGCGGTGTGTCGAAGCTGACGGTTTGACCCACTACGGGGTTGCCTAATAGAAATGCAATGGTTTTGACTCCAGTTGCGCCTGTGGGTGTGTAAATTGCCGACACCAAAAACCAACCATCAATGTTAGGTGTCACTGTATAATTCGTAAACTCTGGTGCCCCACCACTCGCCACCCACTGGTTTGTTGAAAGATTAAAGCCTCTTGAGTATTTTCCGTCTATAAGGTCAGCAAATTGAAAAGATGCCACGGTTCCAGCCTTCACTCGCACCGATATCGCATATGCCACGCTAGTCGTTAGTGTCGCGCCCCTAGAAATATAAGTGTTTACAGGCTCAGATATTGTAAGGGTAGTTGCTTGATTAGTTAGACCAATGCCCGTTATTGGCGTTTTGGTGCAGCGAGCGGCTGCCCAATCATTCAAATTAGTAGAGCTAAACAAATTCGTCCGCCCCTCCTCGATCAGCAAGCCACGGCACGCGAATGGAGATGTGGGATTGTGGTCGAAGCGGGGTTCGTTGTTCGCTGCCTTTACAATGCCGAAGGTGCTGCTGGTTGTTACTGTGAACCCTTGACTACTCCAGTCGGCTTGGTCTGGTCGCCACTCACTACCGGGCGCAGCTAGGTATTCATCTTCGATCCCATCGTATGCATCAATAACGCGCCATCTAGTCCCGTCGTAAGATATTGTTATATTATTTGTCCCATCTGATATGAACCACGAAGCCCGCCCATTAGTGATCCCTGTTGTTGAGAATTCGGTGTAATCACCTAAATCTACTAGCGGCCCGAAATATGTTGTCCCGCCATTATCTCCGCTCGACCGTATAAAGGTCGGTGTCGGACCACGCCGCGCTGTCAGAGTCTTGTCAGCCGCGAACTGGAGGTCGAGGGATAGACCGTCAGAGCTTGGCGCCCCCACTCCCATGTACCCACCGCCAACGCGGCCCACGCCGGCGAACTCCACGCCTTTGATGTCGTCGGATTTCGTGAGATGAGCCATCGAGGATTAGCGGCGTTGGATGGAGAGGAACACGTTAGGAGTGGTGGCAACTCCAGCCGTGGTGTTGGTGGAGGTGGTCACGGCAGTGATGCCTGGGCTTGGCGTGCCGTTGGCAATCGCCACGTTCAGCGTGGCGTCGTTGGCGAGGAAGGGCGCACGCTTGGTCAGGGTGATCGTGGCACCAGTGCCGCCAACCGTGAACTGCGGCGCAAGGCGGTGAGAGTTGGTGAGCACGGTGCGGATCTTGTCAGCCCACACGTCCAGAGTTTCGCCAGCGAAAACCGGAACGGCTAGCGTGAAGGGCGAGGATGGGATGATAGCCGAGGTGACGGTCACGTTGATCGTGCCAGAGGCGGCGATCGTGCCAGCGGCAACGCCGCCAGAGAGCACCGCGATCCGCTGAGCGTATGCACCAACCGTCTCGACCGCCCAGCCATTACCAGCCGTGCCAGCCGTGGAGGCAGTGATCGTGACCACTGGGCCGGAGGCCGTCTCAGTGATGCCAGCCACGGTGACTGCCGCGATGGCCGATGCCACCAGCGTGGGAGTGGTGAGCGTGGCGAGCGAAATCTGATTTGCTCCAGCCACACCAGCCACAAACGTGAAGGTGCTGCGAACGCCGGCAGGCGAGGTGAAAAAGATGGTGTCACCAGCGACCGGAAGACCGAACACGGTGAGCGTAGCAGTGGCGGCGATAGCTGCGGGGCCAGAGCACGTGAGCGTCTCCACCTGCGCAGCGCCAGCGGCGACCGTGGCGCCAGCTGTGTTGGCGCGCAGCTTGCACGAGCCAATCGAAAAGCTGAACGCACCGTCGGCGGTGAGCGTGAGGACATTGTTGTCTCCGTCTCTCGCGTCGAAGAAGGTCGTGCCTCCGTCAACTGATGCCTGGAGTTTGATGGTTCCGCTGCTGAACGTGCCAGTCGCTGCGACGGTGCCGTCGCCGCCGTGCCAGTCGATCACGGTGCTGTTGGCGTTGGATGAGATGGTCTCGGTGAGGTTCACGTTGGGGACTGTATGGTTTTGGGTGTTGGCTGGCAAGCAGAAATTTTTGCAGGGGAAAGTTTTGAAAATGGAGAAAATTAGTAGAGGGGGGCAGTAATGGAACGCGCACGCGCGCGCGGGGGCGGTGCCGGGGGGTCGGTGCCGGTGGTCTGGCTGGTGGTCGATGGCGGCCATCGAGCGCCGCGGCTGGCTCTGATGCGCTGGGCTCCGGCTGGGCAGGCTGGGCAGGCCAGCAAGGAAGGCGCCGCGGGCGGCTCGTTTGCCCGCAATCGGGGCCAATAGCATCCCCAATGCTACCACCTGCACGCGCTCGCCCTTTATTTACTGGGCTTCCATCGCCTCCGCCTCGATCGTCGGAGCGTTAACGGCGCGCATGCGGTCCAAACTCTCCGCCGCGCGCTTGGTCATTTCCTCCAGATCGGCCAAGCTGAACTCGGAAAGCGGCTTGTCGGCGCCATCCATGCCGAGGCGGGCGGCCAATGCCGCGGCTGGCAACCCATGCCCTGCGGCCTCCAGGACCCAGCGAGAAGCCTGGACACGCGCCGCGGCTGGCGCGGTCTCGTCGCGCATGATGTTGCCGAGCGTTCCAAGCGCTACATTGCTTAGCTCCCCGCTAATGTATCGCGCTTGTTGCAACTTAATTGCATCAAGAATTTTCGGCTTCTGGCAAAGCTCCCAAGCAGTATTTCGCGCGCGGTCTTTTTTGTATCCGGCGACGATTGCCGCCGCGGATCCGTTGCCACCGTTGCGGACATACTCACGCACAAAAGCGGCCTGTTGCTCATTGATTGCCGGGTGATCCTGCGAGCGCTTGCCGGGTCCGGTTTTTAGCCCGAGCCCCAGCGTCTCCGTCAAATCCATGTCTTCCATCGCCCAACCCTACCCACCCATCACCTGCAAAAACAAGCCAAAACCAACACGACAAAAAAACACGAAAAAGAATATAGACAAGGCGGTTATTGTCTGCCATCTTCTGCGCGTCGGCCAACACTACCCGACGCCAAACAGAACGAAAACCACTTAAAACAAACAACATTATGCAACTCCGCCCGCATCCACTCCGCCCCGTTTCCAACATCCTGCACCGCCTCGCGATGCACCTGCCGCTTCGATTTGCTCGCCCCGTGGCGAAGCTGTCGGCGCGCCTTTACTACACCGACAAACCGGAGCGCCCCGCCCTCACCCTCGCCGCCCAAGTCGCCGCCTGCGGCCTCCTCGGTCTCGCCTTCGTGGCCGCCGCGGTCCTACTCCGCGAGCTCACCCGCTAACCTCTCCCCCAACAACCACCAACCACCAAAAAAAATGACAATCGACACACCGGAAAAAATCGAAGCCTACCGCCTCTTGACGCTCAAGGCCATGTTAAAACTCGAACTCGCAGGAATGACCAAGCGCGGCCCGTCCGCCTGCTCAATCATCAAAAAAGAGTTTGGCTTCAAAGGCACCAAACAGGCCGTGTTCGCCCAATACATCGCGCACCTCCAATCCATCGGCATCATTGCCTAACCAATCCCGCCGAGGTCCAACCCCTCGGCAATCACACAACAACAACAACAGAAAGCAACAATATGAAAAAGACAATGACAACCTACGACATCGCCCACGAACTGATCGACGACGAAAACGCGAACTGGTCCCGCGCGGGAGCGTTCGCGCTGGCCGAGTATCTCGAAGAGCTCGAAGACGGAACCGGAGAAGAGATGGAATTCGACCACGTAGCAATCCGGTGCGACTTCAGCGAATACGCCAGCCTTCAAGAATGGGCAGAAGACTATTACGGCACCGGAAGCAAAGACGGCTGGCGCTGGGTCCTCGACATTACCGAAGACATGGACGACGACGAGATCGACGACTTAATCCGCGCCCACATTCAAAACGACGGCCAGCTCATCGAGTTTGACGGCGGCATTATCGTTTCCAGCTTCTAACCCAACCCCAACCCCAACAAATACAACATGCAAAACGATACCATCACACTGCCCCACGGCTACACCGCCGAGATTGCCTTTGACGAATACCCCGAGAATCCCTTTACCTCGTGGGACTGCCAACCGCCGATTGCCGTGCTCAACTGGGAGCGCTACCGCGCGCGCCTTGAGAACTACGACGGGCACGCGCTCGACCTCGAAACCCTGCTTGACCTCATCCCCGCCGAGAAATGGCAAAGCAGGGAAGGCAAGCGCGAGATCCGCGACGCGCTCCCGTTCGAGCTGGCGGACCTTTGGGCCGAAATGATCGAAACGCGGAGCTTCCGCGGTGCCATTGAAAACCTAGTCTCCGACCTCTCGCCCTCCGGCTGGGGCGAGTGGGTGGAATACTTCGACGCCATGCAAAACCTCGCCGCGGTTGCTGGCATCCCCTGCCACCTCATGCAATCCAACGGCCACAGCCAAGACGAAAGCGCGCTTGTGTTCGTTGCCGCCCTGCCTGCATGGGTGGCGGAGACTGGCACCGAGCCCGAGCATCAAAACGCCGCTTGCGATTCCGCCGCGGGGCTCTGGGGTGCTTGGGCATGGGGCGATGTTTACGGCGTTGCTCGGATCCTCTCCCCCGATGGGGAGGAAGTGGAGGGCGGCGATTGTTGGGGCTTCTACGGCTTCAACCATGAAGCAAGCGGCTTGCTCGATCATTGCCGCGACGTGGTGAGGTGCCACCGCCGCGAGATGGCCAAAGAGCGCGCCGAGGCTCACGCCGCCGCATGCCGCGACATCTTCACTCTACCCGCCTTCGCATAACCCCCCAACCGCCCCAACCATGACAAACGAAACCAAAAAAATGATGTTCACCCACTACGCGCGCGAGAATTTTCCCGTGCTCGTGGCTCATTCCTACGGCTGGGACATCTACGCCAAGGCCGAGATGAACGAGGACGGCGAGTTTTATTGCGCCGCAATACCAAGCGACACAACATCAGGCCGCATGGCTCATTCATTCGGCACCACAAGTTATGTGGCGCGCATGATCCGCGAAGGCTACCTTCGCCCCGTGCTTGGAAACCTCCACCTCGCCACTACCCCATGAACCACCAAACCGAAACCGCCCGCCGTCTCGCCCTCGGGCTCGCCCCTCGCCCGCATCACCGGAACCGGAGGCGCCGCCATTGGGCGCGATGGATTGCCCTTGGCGCGCTTGCCGTCGGCCTTGCGATGATCGCCGCGAAGGTGCCGAAGCTCTGAACCTCCCCCCACCGCCTCCCCCCCACCACCAAGCCCGCCCCCTCTCCGGAGGGAGCGGGCTTTTTCGTGCCCCCGTCAATCGCGCGAGGATCGACGAGAACGCGCCGCCCTCCCTCTCCGGCACCATGTCCCACCCGCGGCGCTATCGCCCCGCCAGCGCGCCCCTACGCGCACCACCCGCCCGCGGATCCTCGCCCGCTCGCCCGCCGCCCGCGATCGCCCGCCATCACGCGCCGCGGAAATCCGCCCCTGCCGAGCCCTCGCCGACCGCTCCGGCCAACCAAGCCGGAGCCTCCCCCGAACCCTCCCCCCAGCTCTCAGGGCTATTTTCTGGGCCGCTCCGGCTCTCAGGGCTATCTGGCAAGCTCTCAGGGCTATCTGGTAACCTTCCCATGATCCTCCCAATCACCGCCCTGATGACGTCCCCTCGCACCTGATGGGCACCGATGCGCAGCACCGTGTATCCGTGAAGCCATGCGGTGGCGTATTTGTCGAGGTCCTCGACGAACCCCCTGCCGCGGGTGTGCCTGCCGCCATAGGCGCCGCCCTCGATCTCGATGAGCAGCTTGCTTTCGATGTGAGCGAAGTCTGCCCTCCACCGCCTGGTCGGGTGGAACATGAACTCCTCCACGAGCTCCGGACCGCCCTGCCTTTCCCATTCCCGTATCCACCGCACCTCCAGGTGGCTTCGCTTGGCTGGCGCCTTCGCTTTCTTCGTTGCTGCCTTCTTCGCCCCCCCCTTCGGTGCCTTCGCTGCTCTCAGGGCTATTTTCTTTGGTGACCGTTTGGGTGTTGTCTTGGTGGGCATGGATCGGACTTTGGCCAACACGTCATCATCCGTCAACATGATCCGGTGTGCGGGTGGGTGGTGGTGTGGTGTGCGCTGCCCTCGGCTCTTCATCCTCCTAGGAGAGGGAGGGTAGATGCCCCCGAAGGGGGTAGTGTCTGCCCGATCTCTCGACGTAGGAGAGAAGAGGTAAGAGAGTGGAGAGAGAAGAGTTTCACTCAATCTCTCCTCAGAGAGAGATACCAT
>NZ_JBIPPD010000194.1:0-6211 GCF_044368625.1 Flavobacterium sp.
GCTTTACAAGAATCATCATTTGGGAATTCTTTTACTAGATTGAGTATATTTTGACCTTTAAAATTATCCATAATTCAGTATTTAAAGGAACTAATATACGGAATTTAACTTAATAACTCAATAATCGAAATTTTAAATAAAACTTCTGTAAACGGTATTTCGTAATCCAATTTCAAGCAACAATAAAAGGCCTGCAAAAATCAAAAATGGTCGGTATTTTTCGTCGTAATCATAGAATTTTAGTTCTTCTATTTCCGTGGTTTCCAACTTGTTGATTTCATTATAAATGGTTTCTAATTTTGAATTTGAGTTGGCTCTGAAATATTTTCCACCTGTATTTTTTGCAATGTTTTTCATCAATTGCTCATCAATTTCTACTTTCATCATTCTGAAAATAAAATCGCCATTTGGAGCAATAGAGTACGGATATTGAGCCATTCCATTGCTTCCCAAACCAATGGTATATACTTTTATGCCAAATTCTTTCGCAATATCAGAAGCCGTTTCTGGTTCGATGGTTCCCGAATTATTGACTCCATCTGTCAACAAAATAATCACTTTGCTTTTGGCTTTACTATCCTTTAATCGGTTCACGGCTGTTGCCAAACCTGTGCCAATTGCTGTTCCGTCTTTTAAAACATTGTCGAATTTTATTCCGTTCAATCCATCAATAACCACGGCTTTATCGCTGGTTACAGGAACTTTGGTATAACTTTCTCCCGCATACAAAACCAATCCAATTCGGTCATTTGGTCGAGATTCTACAAAAGTGGATGCAACATCTTTCAAAGCTTCCATTCGATTTGGCTTTAAATCTTTGGCCAACATACTACTGGAAACGTCGATAGATAATACAATATCAATTCCTTTTGTGGTTTTGGTTTGACTACTGATATCCACCGTTCTTGGTCTTGCCATTGCAATAATCAACGCTGATAATGCCAAAATTCGCATGACAAATAAAGCTGGTTTCAACTTTGTCAACACTGATTTTGACTGCTTAAAACCTTGTAGCGAACTCATTTTTAGCGTTGCCGATTGTGTTTTTCTAGTCCAAAAATGCCACGCGATAGCAATTGGAATCAATAAAAACAGCCAGAAAAATCCGGGATTTAAAAAAGTTACATTTGTCATCATTTGTTGTCTCTTTTAAATTCTACCGATTTCAAAATACGTTCAGAAATCTCTTTCGCATATTTATCGTTCTGATTCTGAATAATATTGATTTGCTGCAAACCACCGTCTTGCGCAAAAATAATCGTTTCATAATACATCTCGTAACTTTTCTTGTCTATTGGATTGAGGATGCTAAATGTTCCATATCCTTTGGCACCACTTATTCCTTCGGGTGTTGTAAATTCGCCTTGGTCGCCAATAATATTTTTCGCTCCTTGCGATTCAAAAATTTGCAAAGTACCTTCAATTGCAGTTTTCAAATCTACTTTAGTTTCTTGTTTGTAATGCAATGTAGAAATCGAAACCGAGAAATTACTCATCAAACTACCGTAAGAAAAAGTTTGCATGTCTTTTATCAAAGCAAATGCCTCTTTAGGCAAAGTGGCTGCCACATCCACCCTACTCAAAACTTTTGGTGTTTCAATTCGGATTCCTGGATTTCCATATTCACTCGTAATCCATTCGCCTTCCACTAAATCTTTTGTTGGGTGACCAATCAAATTATCTTTTACAAAATCAAAACCTTTTGTGGCAATAAAGAAAATAGCGGTTCCAAAAAGCACGACAAAAACCACTACACTTGAAACTACAATTCGTGTAATTCGCTTCTTGCGTAATTTCTGTTTGATTACTTTCTGACGTTGGGCTTCATTCAAAATATCATCGTCCGCTTCTTCCTCAATAATTTGTGGAATGGCGTTGTCTAAAGTCAGAATTGTTTTCTCAATTTTCTTTTTGTCTTCTGCAATTTCAAAATCTAGTGGTTTTGATTTGGCAAATTTCACTAAATCAGCTTGCTTCAAAACGCGTTCTAAATTTTCCAAAATTTCAGGCGAAATCTTCATTTTCTTTTTCAAAGAAGCTTTTCGCAAACCTTCAATTAATTCAGAAGTGGTACTTTCCATTGCGGGAATTTCAATGGCTTCTTCAATATAATTTCGGGCAATATCTGTCAATTCACTGTAATATTCTTTAACAGCTCCTTTTTGCCAAAGCTCTCTTTTCTCCAAATTGTTCAGCAAATTCGTAGCTTTTTCGATAGGCGTTTTATAAACAACTTCTTCGATTTTCTTTCGTTGAAATTTTTTCATTAAGAAATAAACCAAAGCGCCAATTCCGATAATGAGCAACAATCCCAGAATCCATTTCCAAATCCATGACGACGAACTATCCGCTTTTGCAATGGGTTTGATTTCGTACATTTTTTGCTTCAATGTATCCACTGCGACATTTTGAACGGTAACTTTCAAAGAATCTGACAGTAAAACGTTTTTGCCAACCAAAATTTTTAATTGTGGAATGGTGTAGGTTCCGGAATCAAATTGGGCAAGTCCGTATTTCTTAATCAACTCATATTTTCCATCCTTTTTTATGGTGTCAATTTGATACGACCGAATTACTTCTAAAGGTCCAAAATTTTTCGATTTTGGAAACGATACTTGTGTTGCCGTATCCACTTCCGTTTTTATAGTCAAATTGAATTGGGCTCCAATTTTGTTTTTAGTTGTATCAATAGAAGTCGTCACTTTTTGAGCAAAAAGTGCGTTGGTACAAAGCAATACTAAAATGTATAATTTAATTTTCATCTATTTAAAAACAGTGTTTCGCTGGATTATCGCGATTTAAAATATCCTAATAATTTGGTAACATAACTTTCGTCAACCCGGGAGCTAACTGAACCTGCACCACATTTGCTAAAGGTTTCTTTGAAGTATTTTACTTTTTCGTGGTAGTGTTTTTCATAATTCAAGCGCACTTGTTTCGAACCCGTATTTACCAATTGAACTTTGCCCGTTTCCGCATCAAGCATTGGAACCACTCCTAAATTCGGTATGGATTCTTCTCGAATGTCGTACACTCGAATGCCAATAATATCGTGTTTTTTAGAAGCAATTTTCAATGTATGTTCATAATCCTCCGACATAAAATCAGAAATTAAAAATACAATTGCTTTCTTTTTTTGTGTGCTTGACAAAAATTTCAACGCTTGAGCCACGTCGGTTTTGTTGCTTTTTGGCTGAAATTCAATCAATTCTCTGATGATTCGCAAGACGTGTGACTTGCCTTTTTTTGGTGGAATATACAATTCAATTTGGTCTGAAAATAAAATCAATCCAATTTTATCGTTGTTTTGCGTTGCCGAAAAAGCCATGGTTGCCGCAATCTCGGTGACAATATCTTCTTTCAACGCATTTTTTGTTCCAAAACCAGATGAACCGCTGATGTCGACCATTAACATCATGGTCAATTCGCGTTCTTCTTCAAAAACTTTTACGTGAGCCTCGTTATATCGAGCTGTAACGTTCCAATCGATTGCTCTAATATCATCACCATATTGGTATTGACGCACTTCTGAAAACGTCATTCCGCGTCCTTTAAACGACGTATGGTATTCCCCCGAAAAGATGTGATTGCTCAATCTTCGGGTTTTGATTTCGATTTTACGTACTTTTTTTAATAGGTCTTTTGTTTCCATTTATTTAGTTTTCAGTCGCAGTTTTCAGTCGCAGTAGACCAACGTCTGAAAACTGCCACTGAAAACTGAAAACTATCTTTAGGGTACTTCAATCTCATTAATAATCTTGTTAATAATATCCATCGAAGTTACATTTTCAGCTTCAGCTTCATAGGTAATTCCAATTCGGTGACGCAATACATCGTGTACAACTGCTCGAACGTCTTCTGGAATTACATAACCTCTTCGTTTGATAAAAGCGTAACATTTTGCTGCCGTAGCCAAGTTGATACTTCCTCGAGGCGAAGCGCCAAAACTGATTAATGGTTTCAAACTTTCTAATTTATATTTTTCCGGATATCGCGTTGCAAAAATGATATCCAAAATGTACTTTTCAATTTTTTCATCCATATAGACTTCTCGAACAGCCGCTTGAGCACGAATGATTTGTTCGACAGAAATTACGGCATTTACTTTTTCGAAAGCACCTTTTAAATTTTGACGCACTACCATTCTCTCGTCTTCCATTTTTGGATAATCGATTACCGTTTTCAACATAAAACGGTCGACTTGTGCTTCTGGCAAAGGATACGTTCCTTCTTGTTCCACTGGATTTTGTGTAGCCAAAACTAAAAATGGTCGGTCTAATTTGAATGTTGTATCGCCAATGGTTACTTGTTTTTCCTGCATTGCTTCTAACAAAGCGGATTGTACTTTTGCTGGAGCACGGTTGATCTCATCTGCTAAAACAAAATTGGCAAAAATAGGCCCTTTTTTTATCGAAAATTCGTTGGCTTTGATGTTGTAAATCATTGTTCCAACAACATCAGCTGGAAGTAAATCGGGTGTAAACTGGATTCTGCTAAACGAAGCATCAATTGCTTGCGACAAGGTATTGATTGCTAATGTTTTTGCCAATCCTGGAACACCTTCGAGTAAGATGTGTCCTTGTCCTAAAAGACCAATCAACAAACGCTCGATCATGTGCTTTTGACCCACAATCACTTTGTTCATTTCCATGTTCAGCAAGTCAATAAATGCACTTTCGCGTTCTATCTTTTCATTAATCGCTCTAATGTCTAAAGTAGCCGTATTCTCTTCCATCGTATCTATATTGTTAGGGTAATTTTCAGTGTATGAATATTAGGACGCAAATTGAAAAAAATTTTAGGAGTTCGATGTTAATAATTGGTTAAAACTTGCGCAAAACATCGGGCTTTAAGTGTGTATTGTGATTTTGTTTTTATAAATTTAAGAACTTTAAAAAAGATAGTAGCAAATAGCAATTAATTTACTTTGAGCATTGGGAAACCGTTGTAAATGAAGCGGTAACCTACAAAACCTAAAAACAAAACAAATACGTATGAACTCTAGATTTTCACGCATTATTGCAGGAACTATGAATTGGGGAAGTTGGGACAAAAAACTTTCCACTTCCGAAATGGCAAATACCATCCACGTTTGTGTCGAAAACAACATTACCACCTTTGACCATGCCGCAATTTATGGCGATTACACCACCGAAACTGACTTTGGAAAAGGCTTTAAATCAAGCGGAATTGCACGTGAAAAAGTGCAGCTTATTTCTAAATGTGGCATGATTAAACCGGCTGCAAATTCGACGCAAGTCAAACAATATGAATCTTCCAAAGAAAGCATGATAAAGTCGGTTGATACTTCGTTGAAAAATTTGCAGACTGATTATTTAGATGCTTTACTGATTCATCGACCAAATCCATTAATGCAGGCGGATGAAGTGGCAGAAGCGGTTACACAATTGAAAAAAGAAGGAAAGATTCTAGATTTTGGTGTCTCCAATTTTACAACTTCACAAACGGAATTGTTGCGTTCAAAAATTGAAATGAACTACAATCAAATTCAGTTTTCGGCGACTCATTTCAACCCGATGGTTGATGGAAGTTTGGATTATATGCAAATTCACAACATTCAACCGATGGCTTGGAATCCGTTGGGAACCGTTTTTAGAGAAGATACGAAGCAAACGCGTGATTTGAAAAAACTTTTATCCCGATTGGTAGAAAAATACGAAGTGGGAAGCGACATGATTTTGTTGGCTTGGATTTTAAAACATCCTGCGAATATTATTCCGCTTGCTGGAACAGTAAATACGGGTCGGTTGCAGAACATTCACAAAGCCACAGAAATGGTTTTGGAACAAGAAGATTGGTTTGCGATTTGGAGTGAAAGTATGGGGCATCGGATTGCTTAATTTTTTTACACAGATTAGCACGAATTTTCACAGATTAAGAATTATTTCCTGCAAGGTCTTTTTCCGACCTTGTAGGTCTTCTATTCTTAACTTAAAAAAATCACATTAACAAACTCGAAATCAATGAAATATCTTTACATATCATTTTTATTTTTTTATCTTACTTCTTGTAGTGAATCATTCAATAATATGGATACGGAAATGATAAATAAAGACATTGTGAAAAACACAAATATCAAATCGCCAGAAGAACTAATTACTATTTATTATAATTATCCTAATTCAGAAAGTAAACCAGATTTGAAAATTGAAAAAAAAGAAATTAAAAATGATGTTTTCGAAATAACCTT
>NZ_JBIPPD010000035.1:0-20696 GCF_044368625.1 Flavobacterium sp.
ATCGTGCGTTTAAATCGGTAAAGTAACTCCTTAAATCCAGGTACTTCGGCAATGGCTCGATTGATGATCGTTGCAGATCCAACTAACTCATCTGCTTTTTTTTCTCATTGTAAATAATTTTTAATTAGTTTTGCAAAGGACTAAAATTTTCAGGTAACACGCTACCGGTAGGTTTAGTTCAACAGCTAGGGGTTCGTTGCGTCTGAAAGACGAACACCCGTGGCGATAGCCGAACGGACGAAGTAATGAACCCCCTGTTGACAAGCTTGTCCCGATTTTTTATCGGGAGAACTGGCAAAATTCGGTTGTCCTTATGGAGTTATCGTAATTTTTTGAGAGCTAATAATAAGAGGATTTAGGGTCCTCTTTTTTTTTGAGGTAAAGTCAGGGTAGTTTTTGCGTATTTTATAAAAAAGCATCGATAAATCGGATGGGATTATCGAGTGAAATGGTATTTCCGATAAAAATCGGAACAAGCTATCCAAACTGGAAAAAGTCATTTGATTACGGGGAATTCCGGTGATGTGTTGCAGGTTTAAAACACAAAATGCGCCGTTTTTATGCAACTATTTATCTATATTTGAATCAAATAAAACGGAGGTTTTCTCACAACTTGTACCGATTTTTATCGGTAGACTGACGTTAGCACTTATTTTCGACAACACTTGTATTTGTAGCACAATTGTTGTATATTCACAACACAAATGCTGTAATTATGAAAAAAGAAGTTAGACAAAAAAAAACATTTGATCCAAAAGAAAGTATTGGACGAGCTAAAGCTGCTAGAATATCATCAGCAAAATGGAGATTGGAGTCAGAAGGAAATGAATACGTTTGGGCCTCAAGACTAGAAAGGGTTGGTATCATAAGGGCAGGAATCCCATATGCTGCGATTGATGTTATAAGTAAGAGAATTAATGTTCCCGTAAAAGAGGTTTTACAAATTTTTGGATTGCCTCAAACAACATATAATAAAAAACGAAGAGAAAAATCATTACTTAACGGCAGGGATAGTGAAATTATATTACTTCTAACTGAACTAGTTGACTTTGGCATAGAAGTTTTTAATAATGAAGAAGAGAAATTTCAACGATGGATGAAAAAACAAAATATTTCTTTAGGAGGTAATTCGCCTGAAAGTTTACTGGATTCAACTACAGGAATACAAGAAGTCAAAAATTGTCTCAACAGAATTGAATACGGAAATCTCGCGTAATGAAAGTATTTAGAATTGAAAGAGAAAAATATTTAGAGACAACATTAAAAGGAGTTGGAGCCGCTTTAACAGAAGGATATAGATGGAATAGTTTAAATACCTATCTAGTTTATACTGCCGAATCTCGTGCTCTTGCAACACTTGAAGTTTCAGTACATCTAGATTTTTCAGAAGATTTACCAACAGATAGATTTTATGTTGAAATCGAAATACCAGATGAAATAGAAATATTAGAATTATCAATTGAACAATTACCTGAAAATTGGGATTCTAAACCTCCAATACTTGAGACACAATTCATTGGAGATGATTTTGTATCACAAAAAAATGCTGCCGTACTAAAAGTCCCTAGCGCTATAGTTCCACCAGAATTTAACTACATAATAAACCCAAATCATCCTGATTCTGCAAAAATAAAAGTGATTTCTACACAGAAATTATTATTTGACAACAGATTTATATAGAAATAAAAACAAGTGCCAACACCCGAGGCGATAGCCGAACGGACGAAGTAATGACCCCCCTGTTGGACAGCTTGCCCGATTTTTTATCGGGAGAACCGGCAAAAATCGGTTGTCCTTATGGAGTTATCGTTAAGTTGTTTGCGTGTTCCCAAGCGTCGGGATCAATATAATCGCAAAAAAAACCTCGTTTAGTACTTTCTAAGCGAAGTTTCGTTTTTTGTATCTTAAAAAAATAAGTTTTATTCCTACATTTAAAGGTTGAAAAAGTACTTTTTAGACCTACTACAAAGTCTGTAATTTTAAATTTATTGGGTTTTACTTTTTTTGAAAATATAAACTTATTTTATCAACTCACTCCATCGATTTTCTCACCAACTCCATCACTTTTTCGAACTGTTCTTTTTTGCTCAATTTGGAATTGTCAATCTCAAAGGCATCTTTGGCAATAATTAGTGGCGAATCTTCCCGATGCGAATCGATATAATCGCGTTCCTGCACGTTTTTTAAAACGTCATCGTAAGAAACTTGTTGTCCTTTTTGCATCAATTCTTCATAACGGCGTTGGGCACGTGTTTCGGCACTGGAATTCATAAAAATTTTGACTTCAGCATCCGGAAATACCACCGTACCAATGTCGCGGCCGTCCATAACAATACCTCGCTCCTGCCCCATTTTTTGCTGTTGTTCCACGAGTTTGGCACGCACTTCAGAAATTTCGGCTATCCGACTCACAAATTGAGAAACTTCGAGCGTACGGATTTTGTTTTCAACATTTTCGGCATTCAAAAACATTTCGGCAAAACCCAATTGTGGATTGTATTGAAACTTTAAATCAATATTGGGCAATGCATTAATCAAGGTTTGAATGTCAAAAGATTCTGAATTTATGTACCCATTTTCCATAGCAAACAAAGCCACCGCGCGGTACATGGCACCAGTGTCGACATACACGTAACCCATTTTCTGGGCAACTTCTTTGGCAATGGTACTTTTTCCGGTAGAAGAAAATCCGTCGATAGCAATAATGATTTTTTCCATAATATTTGATTGCGGTTTTTCAGACAAAAGTAAGCAACCTCAGTCTAAAAAACGACTTGTTGGTAAGAATTTACTTTTTTTCCAACGGCAAATACAACAGCTTACTTTTTAGAATAAAGGGAAATATTAAAAGTTTTTAAATCATATTCCATACCCAATTCGGTCAACTCATTTTGGGCACTGTAAGTCTTCATTTTTGTTGCCAAACTGTCTGCATTGCCAAAAACTCCCAAATCATTCCAATCGGAAAAAGGCAATTCTTGTGCTGTTTTAAGTTGTATTGTTATGGTTTTTGGCTCTTGGAGAACAGAAATCAACACTTTGTTCAATGCAGAATCGTTTGCTGTAACGGATTCTTGAGCTATTTCGGTAAATTCTTGAGCCAATGAGTTGATAATAGAGTCGCGTTGAAATTCTGAATTGTATTTTAAAACTTGTGGTTTTGTAAAATCAAGATGCATTTCAGACAAATCCAATTCAAAATCCTTGAATAAATCGGTATCTTGATTGGGCTCTTTTTTGGCGCAAGCACCGAAAATCAAACAAATCAAAATTGTAAAAGTGATTATTTTTTTCATAACACATTGATTTAAAGTAACTCAAATGTAATAAAAAAAGGCAGGAAAAGCTATGATTAATTAACAATAGATCTTGAATCCAATCAAAATTTTCAATAAAAAAGCTAAATCTCTTTAATCTTGAAAATTGATCGTCAATCCAAACAAACTGGTATTGGCCGCTAAAGTATAACGGGAATACGAATAATCGAATTTTATTTTATTAAATCGCAGTCCAAATCCTAACGAAATCCCGCTAAAAGTACGTCGTTCTTGGATACTCAATTCTTGTCCACGTCGAAAATTATAACCCATTCTTACATTAAATGCTTTTTCAGGAAATAATTCTGCTCCAACAATAACATGTCGTAAAGCGTTATTGACAAACCCAACTTTTTCGGGTGTCGAACCTCCATCAATATTTCCTTGAGCCCGTGCTGGATTGGAAAATGAAACGTCCCATTGTTGTAAATTTTCTAAAGTTAAATGCCAACGTAACGGTACGTTTTCAAGCTGTTGCGAAATTCCCGCGATGATTTCCAGAGGAAGTCTCTCCTTTTCTCCAGCGTAAGTGGTAAACTGCATTCCGATGTTTCTTATGGCAAGTGCAATATTAATATCGTTGTAATCATCTATATAAATCGCTCCCAAATCGATGGCACCACCGAAAGAATTATAACTTTCTAAAGTAGAAGAAATCAGTTTAGCGTTCGCTCCAACATACACATCAGAGTACGGAATATTGAATGCATAACCGGCGGACAAAGCGATTTCGCTTCCAGTAAAGCTTGCGGTTTCTAAACCGTTTTCGTCGAAACCTTCAAAGCTTCCATAATTTACATAATTGACACCGGCGTGAAATGTTTGCGTTCTGCGATCAAATGTATATGCATAGGATGCCGTTCCGTAAGTTACTTCGCCAAAAAGACTTCCGTAATTAAGAGACAAATGATTGTCCATTTTTTCATTAATCGTTGCAGGATTAAACAGCGCTTGATTCACATCAGAATCGTAAATGGTAATTAGTTTTCCGCCTAAAGCTGCTTGCCGAGGCGAAGTTCCGAGATCTAAAAATTGATAAATTGCCCTTCCGCCCACTTGTCCAAAAGACATTGTACTGATGAGAAAAATAACGAAAGAAAAGTGTTTTTTGAACATTTAAAAAGTATCGATTACCAAAACTATAACGGAAATGCGAAGATATTATTTTTGTGCCAACTTGATTTGTTTATTTGTTTAAAAATGAAACTTTTTTGTCTGCATTTTGATTATTTTCGGATGCTTTTCGAAACGCTAAATCAAAAAGAAATCTTTAAAATTCAGTTTTTATGGATTGTCCAATCGTCGTTTGGTTTCAAAAAACCTAAAAAGCTTACCAATTTTATTGAAAATAAAAAAGCCTAAGAAAGTATGTACTCGTTTCTTAGGCTTATATCATTTAAAAGTAGTACCAAAAATGGTATTATGCAATCACTTTTGCGTTTTTAACGTCTTGATCCGTAATAGCTATGGCCAGTACGTCGCTCATTTCTTTAACGTAGTGAAAAGTCAGACCTTCAAGATATTCTTGTTTGATTTCGTCGATGTCGCGTTTGTTTTCGTGACACAGAATAATTTCTTTAATGTTTGCTCTTTTTGCAGCAAGAATTTTCTCTTTAATTCCACCTACGGGAAGTACTTTTCCACGAAGCGTAATCTCGCCCGTCATTGCCAAACTTTTCTTGATTCGTTTTTGCGTAAAAACTGAAACAAGTGAGGTCAACATTGCAATACCTGCACTTGGTCCATCTTTTGGAGTGGCGCCTTCGGGCACGTGAATGTGTACGTTGTATTTGGGCAACATTTCGGCGTCAAGACCTAAACTTTCAGCATTTGCTTTGATGTATTCCAAAGCAATTGTTGCTGATTCTTTCATCACTGTACCTAAATTACCCGTCATGGTAAGAGCGCCTTTTCCTTTGGAAATCAATGACTCAATAAATAAAATATCTCCACCAACACTTGTCCAAGCCAATCCAGTAACTACTCCAGCTACTTCATTATTTTCTGATTTATCGCGCTGCATTCTTGGAGCTCCAAGTGCTTTTACAATATCTTCATCACTAATTTTAACGTTATATTCTTCGTCCATTGCAACTGCCTTTGCTGCACCACGAATGACCTGTGCCACTTTATTTTCCAAACCACGAACTCCGGATTCACGGGTGAAACCTTCGACAATAAATTCCAATTGTTTTCGTCCAATGGTCAATTGTTTAGGGGTCAATCCATGCTCTTTCAATTGTTTTGGAAATAAGTGCTTCCGAGCGATTTCAATTTTTTCTTCAATCGTATACCCCGACATTTTAATGACTTCCATTCGGTCGCGCAAAGCCGGCTGCACATTGCTGATATTATTGGACGTAGCAATAAACATCACTTTCGACAAATCATAACCCATTTCTAGGAAATTGTCGTAAAATTCGTTGTTTTGTTCTGGATCTAAAACTTCCAATAATGCTGAGGAAGGATCGCCGTTATGGCTGCTCGAAAGTTTGTCTATTTCATCTAAGACAAAAACCGGATTCGAAGTTCCTGCTTTTTTCAAACTTTGAATAATTCGTCCCGGCATGGCTCCAATATAGGTTTTTCGATGACCTCGAATTTCCGCCTCGTCACGCAAGCCACCTAAAGAAATCCTTACGTATTCTCGACCTAAAGCTTCAGCAACAGACTTTCCAATGGAAGTTTTACCCACACCTGGAGGTCCTGTTAAACACAAAATAGGCGACTTCATGTCGTTTCGCAATTTCAAAACGGCAAGATGTTCAATAATCCGTTTTTTAACTTCTTCCAAGCCAAAATGATCGCGATCCAAGACTTTCTGAGCAAACTTTAAATCGAATTTATCTTTCGAAAAGTGGTTCCAAGGCAAATCTAAAAACAGCTCCAAATAATTTCTTTGAATGCCAAAATCAGGTGCTTGTGGATTCATTCGCTGCATTTTAGAAAGTTCCTTTTCAAAATGTTTTTGCGTTTTGGCATCCCATTTTTTCTTAGCCGCTTTCTGCCGCATTTCTTCCAATTCCTCTTCCTGCGAAACACCGCCCAATTCTTCTTGGATGGTTTTAATTTGCTGGTGCAAAAAGTATTCACGTTGTTGCTGGTCCAAATCAAAACGCACTTTCGACTGAATATCGTTTTTTAATTCTAGTTTTTGCAACTCAATATTCATGAATTTAAGCGCCGCCAAAGCCCTGTCTTTTAAACTATTAATCGACAATAAATCTTGCTTTTCTTTAACAGAAAGATTCATGTTTGAAGAGACAAAATTGACTAAAAACGAGTGACTTTCAATGTTTTTTATGGCAAAAGTAGCTTCGGTTGGTATATTCGGACTTTCTTCAATGATAGAGGTTGCCAATTCCTTGACCGAATCGATGATAGCACTAAACTCTTTATCGTTTTTTCGTGGGCGTTTTTCGTCGACCTCTTTGATAGTGGCTTTCATGTAAGGCTCTTCGGTAGTCATTTGATCGATTTGAAAACGCTTTTTACCTTGAAGAATTACGGTTACATTTCCATCCGGCATTTTCAAAACGCGTAGGATACGTGCAACAGTACCAATTTGATGGATGTCGCCAAAAGTAGGCTCTTCGATGTCCTCGTTTTTTTGCGAAACCACACCAATCACTTTTCCTGCGGCATTGGCATCGTTGATTAATTTAATCGATTTGTCTCTTCCGGCGGTAATTGGAATGACTACACCTGGAAATAAAACGGTATTTCGAAGGGGCAAAATCGGAAGGTCATTTGGTAGATCTTCGTTATTCATCTCTTCTTCGTCCTCCGGGGTCAATAGCGGAATTAACTCGGCTTCGCTGTCCAATTCGTGGAGTGACATATTGTCTAATGTTATGATTTTTTGTTGCGACATATTATATTTAAGTCATTTTGTCATTAAGATTATCAAACTTGCAGTATAAACACATGCGAAGTTAATAAAGTATTTAATTGTAAATCAGTCCAATAAAAATAAATATCGAATTGATTTCAAGTCATAAAGTCAATCTTTATGCCACAAAAAAGCCGATTCTCTATAGAAACGGCTCTTGATAGTAGGTATAAAATTGGAGCCTAATTCAAGTTATACGAAACAATTTCGTAATCGGTTGATGTAGATCCCAATTCATTTCCAAATTTAATTAATCCAATATTTTTAGCGAACCAGTATACATTTGATTGCGAGACGCCTTGTGTATTTTGTGTTACCTCGACTTTTAAAACTTGTGAAAACGATTGCCCATTTACAGTAATTTGAGCATCTTTTTCTAGTACTTTCCCGACTATTTCAACTGGTGAATCAATAGGAATACTACCAAACATCATGGTTTGTGTAAAGTTATGTGTCCATGTTTCGTTTACTGCAAGATTGTCTTTCAAAATTTGAACTTCGGTTGGCAAAACGTTAATGGCTGGATTGCCATTTTGAGCTGGAATGGTTACTTCTTGACGGATAAAATAGGTATTGTTTTCTTTACGTGTCCAAATATTTCCGGTAAAAGCCGCTCCTTGAACCGTTGATGTACCTACAAAATTGCTGTATTTATAATAGGTTTTTCCCGCAATTTGTTCCGAAGAAATAATCTTCATAGGCGGTTCTGTGACTCCGTTATTTTTAAAAATCCATGTGTTATTTACAGCCATTGGCCAATAATCTCCAGATGGTGTACCTGGATTTTCGCCAGGGTTCTCACCAGGGTTTTCCCCAATTACAGCCGGGTCTATTGGTTCGATGTCCGTGGTACATCCTGTAAATAGTGGCGCTGAAATAGCTATAAAAAGCAATAAAATTTTATTAATTTTTTTCATCGTAAGTCAAAATCGTTAAATTATTTTTCAAATATACCTTTTTTTCGGAATCAGATAGTATTTTTTTTAGGAACTCGCAAAAGTAATACCACGCCACTGATAAAAAATAGTGTCAGAAACACAATGGAGTTCCGCATACTACCTGTAATTTCGTCGATAAAACCATACATTAGCATTCCGATTACAATTCCAACCTTTTCTGAGACGTCGTAAAAACTAAAATAGGAAGCGGTATCGTCGGTTTTTGGTAAAAATTTAGAGTAAGTGGAACGCGAAAGTGCTTGAATTCCGCCCATTACTAAGCCTACAAAACCAGCGGTTACATAAAAATGAATGGGTTCTGTAACGAAATAAGCACAAATACAAATAACAGCCCAAATGATGTTGATGGCTATGAGTGTGGGTATGTTTCCGAATTTGGCGGAAGCCCGTGAAGTAATAACCGCACCTAAAACTGCCACTATTTGAATTACTAAAATACTGATAATCAAACCAATTGTTTTCTGGTCGTCATTATCCCAATTGATTTCTTGTTCGCCAAAATACACGGCAACGAGCATTACCGTTTGTACGGCCATACTGTAAACAAAAAAGGCGATTAAATATCTTTTTAAAGTACGATTTTCAAACAACTGATTCTTTACTTTTTTTAATTCTCTAAAACCATTGAAAAAAACAGCTCTTGTTACCTTTTGACCTGTTTTGTTTCCTTTAGGCAAATGATAAAACGTATACTGACTAAAAGCGATCCACCATATTCCTGTAAATACAAAGCTTGTTTTCATCGCTTCCATTTTTTCGGCACCTGTTTCTTGTCCCATGACATAAAAGAGACTGATACCAAGCAATAAAACACTTCCAATGTATCCCAACGAATATCCTTTGGCACTCAATTTATCTTGTTGCTCCTCGAAAGCTACATCAGGCAAATACGAATTATAGAAAACACAACTCCCCCAAAAACCGATTAATCCAAAGAAATAGCACGTGAGTCCGAAATAAATATTTTCAATCGAAAACCAATACAAACCAATGCAAGACAATGCTCCAAGATAGCAAAAAAACTGCATGAATCGTTTTTTGTTTCCCACATAATCCGCAATACCAGAAAGTAGTGGCGAAATAAAAGCAACTACTAAAAATGCTGCAGCAGTAACAAAACTGATTAAAGCCGTATTCTTGAAAGTGGTTCCAAAAACTGCTACTTCCAACTGATTTTCCGGAAAAAGTGAAGCATAAAAAATGGGGAAGATTGCAGACGAAATAACCAACGGATATACCGAGTTGGCCCAGTCGTAAAATGCCCAAGCGTTTCGCAGTTTCTTACTGCCTTTTTGATTTTTACTCATAAATTTTAAAATTTTTACAAAAAAAAGCTGCCAAGGGTTTGACAGCTTCGAAAGTACTATTTTTTTATTTAAATGTAACTCCAAATTTTTTAGCTTCGGCTTTTGCTTTTGGAATCAGGTTTCGCAAATTAGTCATACGGGTTGCATCGGACGGGTGGGTACTCAACAGTTCTGGTGGTGCTCCTCCCCCTGATTTCTCTGACATTCGACTCCAAAACAACACGGATTCATCAGGATTATAACCCGCAATAGCCATTAATGTTAGTCCTATTTCATCGGCTTCACTTTCGTGTTTTCGGCTAAATGGTAACATACCAATAACATTACTTCCCGCTCCGTAAGCTTGCATTGCCATCGCTTGCGTTTGTTCGCTTTGATTTCCAACTGCAAGTTGAGTTCCTACAGCACCTAATTGTTGCACCAAACCAGCACTCATCCGTTGTTGTCCATGGTTTGCTAACGCGTGTGCCACTTCGTGTCCCATTACTGTTGCTAATCCAGCCTCGTTTTTGGTTACTGGCAAAATACCCGTGTAAATAACAATTTTACCACCTGGCATACACCAAGCATTAACCTCTGGACTATCCACTAATTTATATTCCCAACGGTAATCTTTTAAATAACCTTGATATCCTTTGGCATTTAAATAACGTTCTGCTGCATTCTTAATTTTAATTCCAACGGATTCTACTAATTTCGCATTGGCAGTTCCGCTCACTACTTTATTTGTTTTCAAAAACTCGCTGTATTGTGCAAACGCAGAAGGTAAAATTTGGGAATCAGGCACAAGTGCCATTGTTCTCTTTCCCGAAAACGGATTGGTAGCACATGAAGCAACTATTCCTAAAATGACTGCCGTGCCGATATAAATGTATCTTTTCATAATTTAAATAAATTAAACACTGTAAAAATACATTAATTTCTGAAAGCTAAAATATGGAATTTCAAAAAAAAATTACAGATAAACACTTCATTTATCTCGAAACCGAAAAGATGCTATTATTTGGTAACAAAAATACCAACTAATAGACTTATAGGTATACTGTAAAACTTTTAAATTATGATTTTAACTACTACTCAATCTATTGAAGACTATAAAATTTTAGCTTATCGCGGCATTGTATCTGGAACTGCAGTGAACATACAAAAAACGACTTTCACTTTTAACATGGAAAAATTTTATGAAGGGATGAGCGATTGTGTTTCAGAAGTTAAGACCAAAGCATTTAATCAATTGCAAGAAGAAGCTGAAAAATTAAATGCGAATGCCGTTGTCGGTATTTCTGTTGATATTGAGGTAACAAGTAGTAGTTATGTAATGGTCAGTATAACTGGAACGGCGGTAAGTATTGTGAAAAGATAAATGACTTAATTTTGTTTTAAGCAATAAAGGAATGCCGATTCAAAATTATTCGGCATTCCTTTTTTTGCGCTTTCTTTAATCTCTCACTTTAAAAATTTTTCGAAGAATATCTTCCATTAAACACCATTTGGTTAACGCAGACTGAAACAAATTTAGCCCCACAAAACCAGTGAACCACAACCAATTCTGGTTTACAAACACGGCCAATAGTACACTGATGAGAATAAAAATTCCTGCTACAGCTCTAACGATTCTATTTATCATTGTTTTTGTTTTAAATTATTGAATTTGTCATTTACCTTAAAATTGTCATAGATGTTGAAAATTAGTTTTCCCATTTTTTTCGTTCCACAACATAATATAATAATGGTACGATAACTAAGGTAAGCACAGTTGAAACAATCGCTCCCGCCACTAATGAAATGACCAATCCTTGAAAAATAGGGTCAAAAAGTATGACGATTGCTCCAATTACAACCGCTCCAGTGGTTAGTAAAATAGGAGTTGTTCGAACGGCTCCCGCTTCAATAATGGCTTCCTTTAACGGAACACCCTCTTTAAGTCGGATTTCGATAAAGTCAATAAGCAACACCGAATTTCGAACCATAATCCCTGCTAAAGCAATCATTCCGATGAACGAAGTAGCTGTAAAAAAAGCACCTAAAATCCAGTGACCCAATACAATTCCAATCAAGGAAAGCGGAATAGCTACCATCATAATTAGTGGTGTTTTAAAGTTTTGAAACCAGCCCACAATTAGCATGTAAATAATAACAATTACAATTAAAAACGCGATTCCTAAATCTCTAAAAACTTCCAGCGTAATTTGCCATTCGCCGTCCCATTTTACAATAAAATTATTTTCGTCTTTAGGTTGATTGATGTACAATTCCTGCAATGAATAACCGTTTGGTAGTCTAACTTCTTTCAGTTTTTCCTCCATTCCCAAAATGGCATAAGCGGGACTTTCTAATACTCCAGCCATATCAGCGGTAATATATACCACTCGTTTTTGATCTTTTCTACTGATGGTATTGGCTGCAATTTCCTTTTTCACGGTAACCAAATCTTTCACAGGAATCATACTTCCCGTTGCATTTTTGATTTTCAAATTTTGAATGTCTGCAATACTGGTTTTTTCTGCATCCGAAATTCCGAGTGTCATGTTTACTTGCTTTACCGAATTTTCTTTATAAAGTGTCGAAAAAGGATGTTCCCCAAGCAAGTAACTCAAATTTCCCACCAATTGTTGCGGTGAAATTCCATTCAACATGGCTTTTTCATTGTCGATATCCAATTGATATTCTGTATGTGGCGCTTGAACCGTCCAATCAATATCTACTACATCGTCTGTTTTTTCCAATATCGAATTTATTTGACGTGCTACTTCAATTTGTTGGTTGTAATTCGAGCCGTAAACTTCTGCAACGATGGTTGACAAAACGGGCGGTCCTGGCGGAACTTCAATAATTTTTACGTTTGCATGATACCTATTTGCAATTTTCTGAATCGGAACCCGAACCATTTTGGCCAAATCGTGACTTTGCTTTTTGCGGTATTCTTTTCCTACCAAATTGACTTGAATATCCGCCATATTACTTCCGCCTCGTAAATCGTAATGGCGAACCAATCCGTTAAACGTTATCGGTGCCGAAGTTCCTATGTAGTTTTGATAGCTCACTACTTCTGGAACCGAAGCTAAATAATTTGAAATTTCTTTAGTTACAGCCGCAGTGCGTTCTAACGTACTTCCTTCGGGCATGTCTATTACCACTTGAAATTCGTTTTTATTGTCAAAAGGCAACATTTTTACCGCCACCAAATTGTTAAAAAACATCCCAACAGAACCCAACAACATCAAGACAATAATAGCAACAGTCCAACGTCTTTTTAGCGAACTTTCCAGCAACGGACGCTCGATTTTGTTATATACTTTGTAAATCCAATTGGTTTCCAAACCTTGCTCCTCTTTTTCTTCTTGGTGGTTTTTTTCGCGAAGCAAATGATAACCCAAATAAGGTGTAACAGTCAAGGCTAAAAACAGCGATAATATCATTGCAATTGAAGCACCAATGGGCATCGGACTCATATAAGGCCCCATCATTCCCGACACAAAAGCCATTGGTAAAAGAGCAGCAATTACTGTAAATGTGGCTAAAATTGTTGGATTTCCAACCTCATTAATGGCGTATATGGCAGCTTTATGAAAAGGTAATTTTTTCATTTTAAAATGGCGGTGCATATTTTCGGCAATTATAATACTGTCGTCCACCACAATTCCCACCACAAATACCAAAGCAAATAATGTAATTCTATTGAGCGTATAACCCAACATATAATAGCTAAAGAGAGTCAATGCAAACGTTAAAGGAACGGAGAAAAATACGACCAAACCACCACGCCAACCCATAGCAAACATTACCAAAACCGTAACAGCAATTATCGCAACAAACAAGTGAAACAACAACTCGTTGACTTTATCCGAAGCCGTTTCGCCATAATTTCGCGTTACTTCGACCCTTATATCGTTAGGAATTACGGTTGTTTTCAGTTTTTCAACTTTTGTCAAAATTTGTTCCGAAATTTTCATTGCATCGGCACCTTTTACTTTCGCGATGGACAAAGTTACAGCGGGATAATCAGACGGATTGTTTGCGTATTTTTCATTCGCTTTACTATATCCAAAAGACACATAACTTTTTGCCGTTCCCGGGGTGTCTTGAACGGTAGCAATTTGCTTTAAATAAATCGGTTTGTTTCCCGAAACGCCCACCACTACATTTTCAACATCTTCCGTAGAAGCCAAAAACTGGCCCGTTCTTACCGAATATTCAGTGTCGTTTTGTGCAAAGCTTCCTATAATGCTACTTCCATTATTCGCTTGAATCCGTTGAATCACTTCCAAAGCATCTACGTTAACTTCTGCCATTTTATCTTTGTCTACCGTGATTTTTACCTCATGAGGACGTCCACCTATTTCTTTGGTCGTGGCCACGTCTTTGACTTTTTTAATTTCCGTTGCCACTTCTTCCACTACCTGACGAATCTCAAAATCAGTGTATTTTTCACTCCACAACGTCAAAGCCAACATCGGAACATCGTCTATCGAACGCGTTTTTATCAGTGGCGCCATCGCTCCTTGAGGCATTAAATTGATGTTTTTGAAAATCTCGTCGTATAATTTTACATACGAACGTTCGATGTCTTCGCCTACAAAAAACTGCACAATAACCACCGCCTGTCCGTTATGTGCTTCGCTGTAAATGTGTTCAACCCCTTTGATATTAGAAATCATTCCCTCCAACGGTTTGATGATGCGACTTTCCACTTCCTCCGGACTCGCTCCCGGATAACCCACTAAAATGTCGGCCATCGGAACGTTAATTTGTGGTTCTTCCTCCCGTGGAATAAGCGTTGAACTGTATACGCCAATTATCATTAACCCAATCATCAACAGCAACGTCAACTTAGAATTGATAAAAAGTGACGCAATTTTCCCTGAAAATCCTTCTTGCATGATGTTATTTTTTACTTATTAATTTGTTTTTTAAATTTGGGCGTTCCCCAAGTCCCGATAGCCATCGGGAGGTCATCCGTTCTCGCTTCCCGATGAAAAATCGGGAGAGCTCCACTTCCATCCCTAACGCAGTGAATGGTATTCAGAAATTTTGTGTTCCAACACCTATTTTAGTGTTACTTTACTTCCATTGAATAATTTTCCTTCGGCTTTAACCACATATTTTTCGCCAGCTGAAAGTCCCGAGAGTACTTCAATATTTTCGCCATAGGTTTTACCCAAACGCAACCATCTCAGTAAAGCTGTATTTTCGGCATTTACCGTATAAATTCCGCTCAATTGTCCTTGCACAATTATGGCCGCTTTTGGAACCAATACTATAGCGGTTTAGGTGGTAGTTTCTGCTTTATCAATAGGAAAAGTTGCATTGATAAACATACCCGAAAGTGCTTTGTCTTTTTTTCCATCCAAATCTAATTTCACCGCATATTGTCCGTTGCTGTTATGTGAAGAAGTACTAATTTCAATTACTTTTCCTGTCAAAGTCACATTAGAAGACTTCAGTAGTACATCTGCCACCAAACCATTCTTGATTTTTAAAATATCCGATTCCGAAACCGAAACCACCGCATGCAGTTCGCCACCTCCTTCAATCGTTACCAATGGAGCTCCAGGATTGGCCATATCACCTTGTTTCACAAAAGTTTCGGTTATGGTTCCGTCAAATGGAGCAGTCAAATTGACGTAAGCAAATTGTGCCATTACTTCATTTCGCATCGCTTTTGCGGCTTCAAAACCCGCTTGAGCCATTTGGTATTGAGTAGTAACATTATCCAATTCTTTTTGCGAAGCGCTTTGCTGTTTGAACAATGCAGTGAATCGTTCCCAATCTTTTTTGGCACTGTTGTAACTGGTTTGGGCTTGTATCACTCCAGCTTCAGCTTGGACTTTTTTGGCTTGTATGTCATCGTTGTTGATACTTACTATAAGTTGTCCTTTTCGTACGTTCTGACCCGTTTGCACTTTTAAAGCGGTTATGTAACCCATCATTCGGGTACTGATTACGGCTCTTTTTTCTGATTCAAGCGTTCCGCTTGCACTTATAAATTTAGCATTTGAACCAGAAACTACTTCTTGTATTTCAACCGATACGGGCGGAAGTTCGGTTGTGGATTTTTCTTTTTTATCGCCAGAACATGCGGAAACAATTAGTAATAAGAAAAAACTCGTTGTGGTAATTATTTTAGAATTCATTTGTTTGATTTTTATCTTTTGGTATTCGTTCATCAGTGATTTCATAGATTTTTTTTTAAATTAATTTTGCAAAAATGACACGTAATCTTTAGTAAAATTGTACTCGAAAATGGCTTGTTGGTATTCCAATTGTTTTTGAATTTTCTGCGTTTCAGAAATCAAAACATCGGTTGTTTTTTCCAAACCTTGTTCAAATCGGTTTTGTCGAATTCGATAGGCTTCTGTAGCTTGCTCCACATTTAGTTGAGCTAATTTTACTTTTTCTTGAGCGTCTTGCAATTGGCGGTTGTATTTGTTCCACTCCAATTCGCTTTTTGCTTTGTATTGCAGTTCTTCGGTTTTTGCTTTTTCGAACGTCACTTTGGCTTGTTGCAGTTTGCCAATAGATTTGTTTCCGTCGAATAAATTCCACGATAATTGTGCTCCAATTACATACCCTCTCGCGCCAGTTCCAAAAAGGCTGTTGTCGTATAATTCGTAGGTTCCAAAGGCATTCAATCGGGGTAGAAAATTCATTTTAGAAGCGTTTGCCATTTGCCGGTAGGATTCGGTAACCAGGCTTATAGCTTGAAAGTCTTTTCGGTTAGAAATGGTACTTTTCTCGGTTGCAACCGTATTTTGTTCGAACTCAAACGCATCAGTTGGTTTGTAAATCACATTTTTTTGATTGCCATTCAAAAGGAAATTAAGGTAGTCCGAACTGTTCCGAACGGCAGATTTGGCCGATTGCAATTGGTTTTTAATTTCATTAACGCGAATTTCAACGGATAAAACATCGGTTTTTTGTACCAAACCTTGTTTACTGTAATTCTGAACTAATTTGCCGTTTTCGATAGCGGTGTTCCATGCTTTTTCCAAAACAGCTACCATTTGAAAAGCCAATTGGAGTTCCATATAGCTTTTTTTCGCATCCAAAAGGATTGCTTCTTTGGTACGTTCAGACTGTAATTTATAGGATTCGGCTTTGATTCTAGCGGCTTTTCTTTGCGCAAAACCATCAACGTTTAAAAGTGGTTGTAAGACTTCAATTTTTGTAGCAAAATTTTGGGTAGTAGGGGGATTATTCAACAAACTAGGGTTGAAATCATTTTGTGTCAAAATACCCTGATTTAATTTCGAGCCAAAAGCCATCAATGGATTGGTGGTAGAAATTGCGGTGTGCGAAACCGAAACATTTGGCAAGAACACCGCTGCCGACTGACTAAACTCAGCTTGAGCGTTTTTAAAATCGAGTTGGGAAATTTTTACTTGTAAATTTTCTTCGGTAACTTTCTTCAAAATCGCTTTACGCGAAATTTCGATGGTATCTTGTGCAGCCAATTGGTTTAGGCTAAAAAAACCAAGTAAACATAGAATCATATATTTTGCATTCATAAACTTATACGTTTAATTAATGATGCAAAATTGCGATGAATGTTTCTCGTGTACAGTTACATTAGTTACATAACGAAAAAAGTAATTTTAAAAACAATTCAAATGTTATTTCAACAACTGAATTTTGTTTCGACCTAATTGAAGTTCCCCATTCTCTTCCAATTGTTTCAACAATCGAGAAACTACCACTCGAGCGGTACCTAACTCGTTGGCCAATTGTTCGTGCGTTATTAATAACGTTTTAGAAAGGGTCATTTCGGTTTTTTTATGGAGTAGATTGAGCAGTCTTTCGTCAACTTTTTTGAAGGCAATGGCATTGACAATTTCCAGCAACTCTTCGAAACGTTTGTGGTACAATCTAAAAATATAATCCAACCATTGGGGATAATCTTTAATAAACAGTGACACTTTTTCTATCGGAAGGAATAAAATTTCGGCATCTTCTTCTATTTCTGCTTTTACTTTACTGGTTTCGTTGTGCATGCCTCCAAGAAACGACATGATACAACTTTCGCCCGCTTTGATGTAATACAAAAGAATTTCACGTCCATCATCTTCCATTCGAAAAACTTTCATAACTCCCTTTGTAACAATTGGAATGGAACGAATGTGGGCGTTTTCGTTCAAAATAATGCTTCCTGCCTTGTAGTTTTTTTGAATGCCAAATTCATACAACTTAGCAATCAGCTCCGGTGATGTTTTAAACTCTGAAATTTCTTGTAGTGTGTCCATACCGCAAAGATAAGTTAGTTTCCAAACATTTAATTCAAGCCAAATTCGAATTATTTTCAGTATCTCATTTCATTTCTAAATTACATCGGTAAATTAAACCATTTCCGCTATCTTTAGTCCAAGACTTAAATTATCGATTTGCAAGACGAAAAGGAATTTATCGATCAATTATTGCATCCCCATACGCAAAATCAAGCCTTTGAAAAACTCATCAAAGATTTTCAAAGGCCGTTGTATTCACATATTCGAACCATTGTTTTGAATCACGACGACACGAATGATGTTTTGCAAAACGTTTTTATCAAAGTATTTCAGAATTTAAAAAATTTTAAAAGAGAAAGCAAACTTTTTTCGTGGGTTTATAGAATTGCAACCAACGAATCAATCACTTATATCAATCAAAAGGCTCGAAAAAACAAAATTTCTTCTCAGGAATATGCACAAAAAGAAATTGATAATCTAACAGCAGACACATATTTTGACGGCGATGCGGTACAAATAAAATTACAAAAAGCGATTGCTTTACTGCCCGAAAAACAGCAACTGGTATTTAAAATGAAGTATTTTCAAGAACTGAAATATGAAGAAATTTCGACAATTTTAGGTACTACTGTTGGCGGATTGAAGGCTTCCTACTTTCATGCAGTAAAAAAAATCGAAGATTATATGAACATCAATTAAACTATTCACGTTTTAAAAAGTCAAAGAATAATGAATAAATTTAGTTTAGAGAATCATCCCAAAATAAAAAGTGGCTTCAATGCTCCTGAAGGTTATTTTGAAAATTTAGCCTCGGATGTTTTGGAAAAAATTAATGACACACCGCCGAAAAAAGGTAGAGTTATAACATTAAAAAGTTTTGGAATAGCTGTCGCAGCCATTTTGGTATTGGCTTTAAGTATTCCATATTTCTTGAATAATGACTCTTTTAGTGAAGAAACCATTGACACTAATACACTTGAAAATTATTTGGCTTATCAATCGGGTGTTTCTGCTTATGATTTAATCCATTTGATGGAAGTTTCGGAACTTGACGCAATGCAGGTTGATCTCGCGCTTGAAGATGAATCTGTTGAAAATATATTGACAAACAACCCAAATTTAGAAAATTACTTGATTGATTGATGAAACAATAGATTAGAACAACAAATAAACGCCCTATGAAAACAAAACAAATAATTATCGCACTGTTTCTACTATTTTCAATTTCTTTTTTCGGTCAAGAGACTAAAAAAGAAAAGATAAAAGCATTGAAAATAGCGTATATCACTAAGGATTTGAATCTTACTTCGAGTGAAGCCGAGAAATTTTGGCCCATCTACAACGCTTTTGATGAAAAGCAATTCGAGCTCAGAATGGTTAAAATGCGAAAAGTGAGAAGTGAACTCAAAAGCAAACCCATCGATAGTTTCTCCGATGCAGAAGCGAATTTGCTTTTGATTCAAATTGATCAAATGGAAAATGAATCCCACGAAAACAAAAAGAAATTGGTAGCTGATTTGCGCAAAGTAATCAGTCCTGTTAAAATATTGAAACTAAAGCAAGCGGAAGATAACTTTAATAAATCATTATTAAAACAATATAAAAATAGAAATTAGAGCCGATGTTGAATACATCTCGTTAATTTTCTTAATTTTGAGGTCAAAGAAAAAGAAATGATTAATGCTTCGGCAAGTGGATGGATCGATAAATTTTTCGTCGATCAAGGTCCAATTACATTACCCAACGTTTATTATCCGGAAGATTTCTATAAGCAAATCCGTAAAACGGGCTTTGTTTATGGACACATTGTTTCGTTTAATACGCGAAAAAAAATTGACACCAAAGGTTGGATTAGTGGAGAAGTTTCAAAAGTTGCATTGTTAAGTACATTGTTCAATGCTTTCGAAATGGTAACGCAAGAGGTTGATTATAAAAAGTTTATTTCTAAAGCTTTATCTTTTTATAAAATAATTCATCCGGAAACTTTTAATCTATTAAAGAAAATTTTACCCGAAGATAATGCGAGTCAAAGTCTGGAAAAACTGATTAACGAGCGGGTCAAAACCAATGAAAATATTATCAGCAAAAATTTTTCGCATATTGTAACCAATGCCTTGCTTTTTGAAGACGTTTTGGCCTTTATGCATTACTTACTGCATAGCGAAATTCCTGAAAACTACCTTAAAAAATTGGAAGAAGCCATTATTAGTGTGGTTTCATTAGCGTTAAAAACGAAATCGAGTCCTACAAAGTATGATGATTTATTGATTAAACTTTTTGAAGCATCCGTTCGTTTTACGAAGTTTTCGAAAGTAAACGTTCAAAATTTGGAGGCGTTGCAATTGGATTATTTTACTTCAGTATTAGAGCGCTATTATCTTATTGAAATGGCAGGTTTGGCCATGTGGAGTGATGAAAAAATCGAACAAACTGAAGCTTCATTTTTATACGATTTGGCCAAAGTATTGAAAGTCGATTCGGATTTTGTTAGTGAGAGTATAAAAAGTACAGATGGGTTTATTGCGACAAATAAAAAAGAGATCCCGTATTTTAATTATTCTAATCCGGTTAAACATTTTTATGATCAAGCGACACAAACTGTGGTTGTATTGATTTCTCGAAATAAAAACCGACTGATGAAAGAGCTGTCTCAAAGTGGAGAATTGGTAGTTCTATTGGCGCATTCTACGCACCGCGACTTGGACGAGAAAGAAAAGAAAAAAGTTAAAAAGCAGCTTTTGGATATTTGCAAAACCATTCCGTCGTTAACGATTTTCTTGTTACCTGGAGGAAGTTTATTGTTGCCCATTTTAATCAAATTTATCCCAAAATTATTACCATCGGCTTTTAACGAGAATTTAGAATAAAAAAAAAAACCACTCGAAAGTGGTTTTTTAGATAACTGTAAAGTTTCACAACATTGTTGATGGCATTTCCTCCCCTTCGGGGTTTTCTTTGGAGGCGTAGCCGTAAAAGAAAACCCCGAAGGGGAAAGATAA
>NZ_JBIPPD010000195.1:0-6151 GCF_044368625.1 Flavobacterium sp.
ATTTTTTTCAGCTTGCTTTTCAGCTTCTTTTTTTTGGCGCTCTTCAGCTTTCTTTTTCTTTTTGAAATAGCCTTTTAGTAAGAAATTGCTTTTGGCGGCTTCCATATTCTCGTCTAACTTTTTTGTGCTGGTTTTAAGATTGGTCATCGTCGCATCCAAGTCGTTTGCCATACTGTCGTCGTTGATGAGTTTTCCTAAACTTCCCTTACCAGAGTTGACTTTTGCCAAAATTTCAGTGATTTCACCTGTGGCAATGGCTGCATTGTCGGCTGTGATTTGTAAACTTTCCATAATTGCATCGGTTTCAACCGGTTCAGAAGAAGCGATAAGTTGGCCTTCTTTGATGGTCTTTTGACTGCTTCCGCCGCGAGAAAGTACGATCAGTTTGTCGCCAATGATTCCTTCAGATCCTATAGCAGCTTCACTGTCTTCCTTGATAAATTTTTGCACATCGTTTTTAACCAACATTTTTACCTGAACTGTAGAATCGTTGATAATCGTAATTTTATCAACCGTCCCTACATTGATTCCCGAAAAACGAACCGTATTTCCAACTTGCAAACCGCTTACGTTCTGGAAGTTGGCTTTTACTTCAAAAACAGGATCAAATAAATTTTTCTGTTTACCAATGATAAAAATGGCTAAAAAGAATATGATAATTCCTGCTGTTACAAACAAGCCTAATTTGATTTTATAATTTTTACCTTCCATAGTTATATTGTTTTTATATTTGTAATGTTTTGACTTTTAAAGTACGAACTCACGAGTGCATCATCGGAGTTTTCAAAATCGGAGAGGACGCCCTCTTTGTACACTTTCCCATCTTGCAACATAATAATCCGATTGGCAACCGTTTTGGCACATTCGATATCGTGCGTGATGATGATGGAAGAGGTCTTGTATTTTTGCTGTACTTCGTTGATTAGCAAACTAATTTCATGTGAGGTTACAGGATCTAAACCAGTTGTAGGTTCGTCGTACAAAATGATGGTAGGATCCACAATTATGGTTCGCGCCAAACTGATTCTTTTTCGCATACCGCCCGAAAGTTCAGAGGGCATTTTGTCAATAGAATCTGGGAGTCCCACATTTTCCAAAGCTTCTTTCACTTTGGCATTTACTTCTGCTTTCGATAAATTTTTAAACATCCTTTTGAGCGGAAACTCCAAATTTTCTCGTACCGTCATTGAATCGTACAACGCACCACCTTGAAACAAAAAGCCGATTTTCTTCCGAACTTCGTTCATCTCAGCATTTCTCAAGGACGTTACTTCTTCCCCAAGGACTTTAATGGACCCTGTATCGGCATTTAGTAAACGTACAATACATTTAATGAGTACTGATTTTCCGGTACCTGATTTACCTAGTATGACCAAGTTTTCTCCTTTTTTAAGAGATAAAGTCATTTTTTTTAAAACAGCTGTGGTGTCAAAACTTTTGGTTAAATCCTGAATTACGACTATGTCTTGGCTGTTATTTTCGTGTGTTGAATTCATAATAAATCGGTTATTTGAACAGCAATTAAATCGACTATAATTACTAATAAAGAAGCCATTACTACGGCAGAATTAGCTGCAATTCCTACACTTTCAGTTCCTCTTCCAGCATTAAAACCTTTATAACAGCCCACAAAACCGATTACCGCTCCGAAGAAAAAGGTTTTGATAACGGCAGGAAATAAGTCTGAAAATTCAACATTGCCAAAAGCCTGTGAAATAAATAGTACAAAACTGACATCTCCTTTAATGTTTGCCCCAACCCAACTTCCGAAAATACCCAATGCATCGGCATAAAGCGTTAATATAGGCAACATAAATATAGCTGCTAAAACGCGCGGGACAATTAAAAATTTGATCGGATTGGTGGATGAAACTTCCATCGCATCAATTTGCTCTGTAACTCGCATCGAACCAATTTCGGCTCCCATGCTCGAACCAATTTTTCCGGCACAAATCAAAGCTGTAATTACAGGTCCCATTTCTCGAATAATCGAGATAGCCACCATTCCCGGAAGCATACTTACGGCGCCAAAGTTTACTAAAACCGGTCGGGATTGTATCGTTAATACCAATCCGATGATGATTCCAGTTACCGAAATTAAACCTAAAGATTGATTTCCTATGGCAAAACACTGTTTCAGAAATTGATTAAACTCAAAATCTTTTCCAAACATGTTTTGAATTACTTTAAGTACAAACTTTGTAGCATTTCCGACGTCTCCGAAAAAAACTTCGATAGAGTTGGGTGTTCGAACCGAAACTTCTTTCGCTTTTACATTTTCAGTAACATGTCCTGAAGCACGCTCATAATTTGGTATTTTTTGTTTCATTGGTTGGTATTTTTTTATCGGTCATCTCTATCGATCGGGACAAGTTATGTAATTGATTCGCCAGTTCGCCAATTCGCCAGCTCGTGCAGCCTGTTTTCATCCGTGTTTGCATCGCATTTCCGTTAGGCTCATTTCACAGTTGCTTATTATCAACTTTCTTCATTGGTATTGGTAGTACGAGTCGAAGTTTCGGTAAATATGGACGGTGTTTCGACCATAATACAATCAGTATTTTGTGCTACTTCATCGGATTGCAAACTGTAATTGTAATTGGTTAATCGAATATTTCGCCATTCGTAGGTTTTGGGCATATCATCCCCCATCAAGTAACCCCATGGTTTGAGCGGTTCAATTCGGTCAAAAATAACTTTCAAAATGGCGATAGTGGGAATGGCCAGAAACATTCCCGGGATTCCAGCTATGGCACCACCTATAATAATCCCGATGATGGATGCCATCGCATTGATTTCCACTTTAGAACTCACGACAAGAGGCACTAAAATATTATTGTCAATTACTTGTACAATTACGGTAACAATTACGACACCTAAAATCATTGAAACATCCGGTGTACCGGTTAATGTGGCAAAAATACTGATGAGCATTGCTACTAAAATGCCTAAATACGGAATCAAGTTTAACAAACCCGTTAAAACCCCCAATAAAATAGCGTATTTTACACCTGCTATCATGTATCCAATAGAAGTGAGTGTGGCTACAGAAATCATTTGGATAATCAAACCGACTAAATAACTTTTGACCGCTACTTTGATTTGACACAAAATATCCAAAAGAACGCCTTGTTGTGAAGGTTTAAATAGTTTGTTCAAAAACTTCATAAAGTGTGTTCGATACAACAAAATCAGAAACATATAAATTGGAATCAAAGTCATATTAACCAATGTATCAGTAAAGGAAAGTAACGTACTTCCTAAAATTTCTTTACCCGACTCAACGGTATCGTTTGTTGCGTCCGCAATGTATTTATCTTGATCGTTGGTACTGATATCGAATCGGCTTCGCACAAATTCCTGTAAATTAGCTAAGTGAATACCGAAATTATGCTTTATTTTATTCCAATCGCTTACAAAATCCGACACTTCGTAGGAAATAAACGTGACAATTCCGATAATTAAGATAACAAAAAAAAGGACACACGTAATAGCTGCAATTACATGTGGAAATTTAAGTTTACGGTTCAAAAAAGCGCAACAAGGCCGAAGTAGAATAGCGAATAAAAAAGCCATCATCAACGGAATCAATATGGTTTGAGCTATATACAGTATAAAAAATACTGCAATCAAACTCACTAAAGTCAATGATAATTTGACATAAAAGGGCAACTTTAGGGTGCTATTCATGGATTTAAATTTGTTTTCGGAAATTGATCTTTTGCTAAAAAAAGCGAACAAAAGATTGTAAATACAAAAATGACCGAAAAAAAGAATTTAAATCTTATGAAAATTCACAAATACGTTACATAATTTACATGCCAAAAGTAATTAATCTAATTTTTTTACCACCGAAATTCCTTTTTGAAGTAAGAGCGAATTGGGATAGGTGACGAGTTCACCTTCAACGGTTTTTAAAAAAGTATAAAACGTGTGGATGGAAATGATTTCGCCTTCAATAGGAAAATCTTTGTCGTGGATTTTAATGGTATCACCAATTTTAAATGGAAAAGAAAAAAGTACGATAAAACCGGAAGTGATGTTACTTAAAATAGACCATTGGGCAAATAATGCCACTCCGACAACCGTGAGGACAGAGCTAATAGTTAAGAACAAATCTTCTTTTTGTACACCCCAAATTATCATTAAGCTTACAAAAAATAGTGTGGTAAAAAATACACTTATGTATTTGATAATTAAATTTTTACGATTCTCAACAGCTTCGCTTCGGATGGCGTATTTTTTAACCAGTTTGACAATAATGAAACGGAAAATTGATATTATTAAAAAAAGTACACCTGTGCTTATTAATTGTTTCGAATAAACATTTATAAATTCTACCATAATTTACAATTTATTGAAATAATCAAATAACAAATGAGTGGGCAAACCCATTACATTTGTATAAGAACCTTTGATGGATTTAACGCCAACCAGTCCAATCCAATCTTGAATACCGTAGGAACCCGCTTTGTCAAAAGGTTTAAAATTTGAAATGTAATGATGGATCATTTCATCAGTTAATGCAGTAAAAGTAACTTCGGTATAATCGTGAAAAGTTGAAACACTTTCTACAGTTTTAAAGGATACCGATGTAATTACCTGATGTGAGGAATTTGATAATTTTTGCAGCATTTTAGAAGCATCTTCCGCATCTCTGGGTTTTCCTAAGGCTTTATTTTCGTGCCAAACGATGGTATCGCTGGTAATTAAAATTTCATTTTCAGCTAAACTTCCTTCAAAAGCTTTTCCTTTTAGCTCCGCCAAATAATCAGTAATTTGATCAGCAACGAGATGATCTGGATAAACTTCGTCAATTTCGCGCAAACGTAGTTCGAAATTCAGTTCCAAATCCTTAAAAAACTGTTGACGTCTTGGCGAACCTGAAGCTAAAATGAGGTTGTATTCTTTAAGTTTTTGACTAAACATTGTATAAAATATTTAAGGTATTGACACAAACAGAAATAATTCCTGAAAGCATTACCAATTTTAAAAGTAGGCTTAACGTTTTAAAATTGCCCGAATTTTTAGCACTCGTTAATTTTATACAGATAAATAAAAGAGGTGCAATGATCATTAAAAGACTGTATAAAGTGCTGATATATAAATTGTTGTTGAAATAATACGTGTAAATGTAATACAGTAAATACATTGTAATTAAAGCCGTTACTGCTAAAACTATTTTAGAAGTTCGCGCCACCCCTAAAGCAATAGGTAATGTATTCATTCCTAAATTGTAGTCGCCCTTAACGTCTTCTAAATCTTTTATAATTTCACGAATAAAGTTGATTAAAAATGCAAACATTGCATAGTCTAAAATAATTTTGAATAAAATACCTAAATGTACTTGTGTTTCAGGCGAAACCATTGGCAATAGATCGAACAAGCCTACAATAATGACACTTAACGCGGTTAAAGCTGCAACGATGATATTACCAATAAGTAATGATTGCTTTAGCGATGAGGCATATAAATACAATAATCCTGAAACAATGATGAAAAGTAAAGCAAATCCAGGTTTTTCGATAACATTAGACAAGTAAAAACCACCACCAACGCCCAAAACATTTAGTGCGATGTACAAATTATAGGCCATCGCTTCACTTATTTCGTTGCCAACAATAACGTTTTTACGATTAATAGAATCTGTTTCTTTATCAAAAATATTATTGATTATATAACCGGCAGCGGCAATACAAACCGTTGTAAGAATTAGAATAACAAATTGTAAATCCGTTAAGGCCAAAGAGATGTTTTGCAAATTCAGAAATCCGTATCTGAAAAGCAATTGCATAAAAATAAGTAACAGTAAATTCTGAAATCGGATGAGCTTTAAAAATGCCATAGTAAATGAAAAGCAACTAAATTTGTGTGCACCATTGCGGGGTTAAAGATAACTGCTTTGTTGTAACTTTTAAAATTTTTGTAATCATAAAAAAATGCCTAAAATTTCTTCTAGGCATTTGTTTTATTTATTTCAAATGTTAACCTCTTGTATTTACATTTGATCGAGTTGAAGTATTATTTCTCGTACTTTTAGCGTTCGACTGGCTGCTGCTTCGAGAAGTGGTTGCACTTTTTTCCACATTTCGAGAAGGTAGCTGTTGAGTGTAATTTCTATTTGTAGCACCTTGATTGGCATTATTTCTAA
>NZ_JBIPPD010000036.1:0-20567 GCF_044368625.1 Flavobacterium sp.
CAGAACCGTTTTTTTCTGGGAAGTAATCAAATGATACTGCAACCTAACACTTCCACTTCCCGCAATACAAGGTAAACCACAAGGTTTGGCGATTGAACTTCACTTGATAGCACCTATCGAAGCGCCTTTCCTATGTCTCATTTTAAAATTTACAATTATGAAAAAAATTATTTGCACTGTTTTGTGTAGTGCCGTTGGCTTGATCGCTGTTTCTTGCGAGGTTGATTCTTTTAACGAAAATGCGTTAAAACCAGAGCGATTTACGGAATCTATTGAAAATGCCAGCTTTGCAAGCCGGGACAGTATTCCGTCGGACAATTCTACTACTATCGGAGAGGGGGAAGGACCTGGAGATGGCGTATTTCCAATAAAACCGCCAAAAAAAATAAATTAGTGGTGGTAATTTGTAATTAAATAGTAATTTCGGGGAAAAGTACAGACAATGTATCGTTCCCCGATTTTTGCTTTTATCCTACTCTTGTTTGCTTTTTCTTGTCAAAAAAAGGACAAGAATTTTGACGCAGTAACGGAAGCAGTAGCACCTTCTAGTGACACTTTGATTTCCTTTTATGCCGACAAAGGGGGGGCTTTTCAAGCCAGTCAAAATTACGATAGTGCCTTTTATTACTTTAACAAATCCAAGGAGCTAGCCCAACTCAGCAAGGATTATGATTATATGACTTATAATTTGTTGGCAATGGTACAACTTTATCAATATTCTGGGGATTATGCCAATAGCGAAGAGACGTTGACAGAAGCTTTGCCGTTCTTAGAAGAACATTCAGAATATCATTTGGCTGCGTTGAATTTATTTGGCATTGCCGCCAAAGAAGTAAAACATTATGACGAAGCCATTCGTTATTATAATCAATTGATGCCACTTGCCAAAGATTCGCTACGGCAATCCATCTTGGCCAATAATATGGCTACTATATACACCGAACAGCACCTAAACACAAAAGCCATAGCTGTTTTAAAACCGTTTTCGGATGCGGCGTTTTTGGACAGCTTACCTGAGCAAAAAGCCCGGATTATCGATAATTTGGGATATGCTTATTTTAAGAACAACCAACCGAACATTGGTTTGCCTATGCTAAATGAGGCACTGGCACTCCGAAATAAAGCGAACGATACCTACGGTAGTATTATGAGTTATCTGCATTTGGCCGATTTTTATCAAGTTAATAATCCATCTAAAGCAGTTGAAAATGCCCGCCAGGCATATGCTCTTTCAACCAAGCACAATAGTGTTGACGAGCGCTTGGAAGCATTGGACTATTTGATGCGTTATAATGATAAAGTAGGTGTAAACCCTTTTGCAATTCAATATGCCACACTCAACGACAGCTTAAATTTGGCACGGAATACAGCCAAAAACCAGTTTGCAAAAATCAAATACGATGCACAAAAAGCAACGGTTAAAGCTTTGCGATACAAAACAGAAGGAGCAGAGCTTGCACTTCAATTGCAAAAGAAGCAATTGCAAAATTATTTGATGGGTTTTGGTTTGTTGCTTTTAGCGCTTTTGATAATTTACCTCATACATTATTACAAGGGTCAAAATACGCATCAGCGTTTAAAAGCCAGCTATCAAACTGAAACACGCATTGCCAAAATGGTGCACGATGAACTCGCCAATGACGTTTTTTATACAATGAATTTTGCCGAAACACAAGATTTAATGAATAGCGACAAAAAGGAAAAACTCTTGGATCATCTCGATCAGATTTACCATAAAACCCGAAATATTTCGAAGGAAAACAGTCCAATTGATACAGGCGAAACGTTTTTTATTCATTTAAAAGAAATGTTGAATAGCTATAAAAGTTCGGACATTAATGTGATTATCAAAAAGGGCAATCCGATTGATTGGGTCAAAATTTCCGACGATAAAAAAATTGCTTTGCAGCGTGTGCTTCAGGAATTGATGGTGAATATGAAAAAACACAGTCAGGCAACATTTGTTGTGATTGGATTTGATGCGGGTCTGAAACACATAAATATCTCCTATTCCGATAACGGAGTGGGTTGTACAAATGCAACAATTTTGAAAAATGGTTTGCAAAATGCGGAAAACCGTATTCAAGCAATTAAAGGACGCCTTACCTTTGACTTTTCGAGCCCTAGAGGGTTTAAAGTTGAGATTGTTATACCTATTTAAATGCCGTTTTTATGTTTTCAAAAGTTTTAATTGCTGATGATATTGATTTTAATGACTTGGGTGCGGCCCAAGTTTTAAAAGATTTGGGAGTGAAAGAAGTGCATTATACCAAGTACTGTGATGATGCAATACTGAAATTGAAAAGAGCCGCCTTGGATGAAGTTCCCTATGATTTACTTATTAGCGACTTGTCGTTTAAGGCCGACCATCAAATAAATGAATTGAACTCTGGTCAAGAATTGGTGGAGAAATCAAAAGAGCTCTTTCCAGATTTAAAAATAATTGTTTTTTCGATAGAAGACCGATCGCACCGGATCAAGATGCTTTTTGATGATTATGGCATTGACGGTTATGTTTTAAAAGGCAGAAATACCAGTTTTGATTTAAAAACGGCTGTTCAAAATGCATTTATTGGTCGGCAAAACAATGTATCGGCCGAACTCTATTTGCAAATACAAGAAAAAGCAACGATTGAAATTGATACATACGACATTATTTTACTCAAAAAACTTTCTCTTGGCGTTTCTCAGGAGCAGATGGAACAGCTGTTGAAGCAAGAAGGCATTTCTCCCCACAGTAAGAGTTCTATTGAAAAACATTTAGGTAAACTCAAAGTATATTTTCAGGCCAATAATTCGGTGCATTTGATAGCCATTGCCAAAGATTTGGGGATAATTTAATGCTGTTGCAAAAACTTTTTTAAAATAGTTCGTCCAATTACGGGAAACCGTAACACAACTGTTTTTAGAGCTACTATTTTTGAAAAAGTAAAAGCCATGAGATTAAATCTGAGCAATCATTGCATGGGATGATTGTAAATTTTAATCATCAAATAATTTTGGTAAATTCAGCCATACAATGTTAATGTAGTTTTAGGAGTGTAAATTTATTTATGCTCCTATTTTTTTTGGATAGTATGTCAGTTTTTGCCAGAAAAAAAAGCAATTAGATTTGATACATCAAATACCCAATCATTTGGGATTGCATTATTAATCGAATTCAGGTGTTTGAATTTCTTTTAGATTCGGGAATTATTTTAATTTTAATGGATGAAGTAAGCATTCGCTCCATACCAAAAAGAAACTTCTGAAAAAGAATTTAGATTCGGATTGGGATGTTTGGGTTAACGGTATTATTGTTTCAGCAGAAGGAATTTTTGCGGGTGCAACTCCAGTGGTAGTGTATGGTCAGGTAGCCGGCATAGCTGAAATTAAAAATCAAACCTGTTTGCGATCATTAAAAATCCGTCTGACAAACGAGTTTTTTTTTACTATAGAAAATGCCGAGTGAAACAGCCATTACAAAAAGCAGCGATATATTGGAAGATACAGGTACAAGGGGAGGACAATTAGTTTCTACACATTCATCATAAAGTTGCCCTTCAATATATTCACACGTGTATGGATTCCATTCCATAAGATAGTTGCAAATTTCGCATGGACCACCTGTTGGTGGCGGTGGCTGAGGCCCTGGACAAGGAATTGCAGGTGGTGGTTCAGGTCCGTCAAATTGTGCGTAAGAAAATTGAAAAATTAATAATATCGTTATTACTAATAAAGTAAATCTCATTGTACTAGATGTTAAAGTATAAAATTAAAAAAAAATATTTAACATTTATAGTTTGTTAACATTTAATTTTTTTTAAAAATGTATAAAAACTTGCTTTTTTAGAGACAAAATTAATTGTAATACAGTGTTAAAATGAGGTCCACAATCGGGCTGTTGAGATGTACAAGTTGAAAATCGATGATCGACTTGTAAATGATGGCTGTCTAAATTTAGTTTGATAGTATGTATGCCAAAGAGGAAAAAGGTTTAGACGAGAAAAGTGTTACTTTTTTTATAATACGAGTAGAACTCGGCATTAGTGCCAGCGCTTGTTTCTGGTTTTTGAGTTCAGCAGTACAGTATTTGCGGCTGTTCTTGAAGTTACTGAAAGAATCATTGGAATCATTGTTGATTTCATTTCAATACATTAGTTTGCTGTAAAATTGCGGTTTGATTTCTTAAAAAAATGTTGATTTTTTCCAGTGTATTTTTGAATTAGTGCTTCATACAACTGGTTTTCAGTTTTTCTAAAATGTTCATAATGACAAAATTTAGCTTTTATCTTTCTTTTTCTTCTGTTGAAATAAATGTATAAAATTTTTTAAGATTTTCCTTTTACAAACTTAGGATGACATTAACAGTAGGTACCGTCCTAAAATAGGTTGGCTAAAAATTAAACACATTTAGTAAACTATGGAAACCCCAGAAGGTGTTTTTTTGCACAGGATTCAATCATCCATCGAGGAACAAGGTCAATAATTTGCCGAATAACGGGCTTTTTGATATTTTTTTTCGGCTGAAGAGTGCCACAAAATTATTTTTATTTTTCGCAAAATAAAAATAAGGGAATCTCAGGCACTTTTTATTTTAAACTTTCGGATGATAGTGATTTTTAATGGGTCATTTTTGTTTTTCTATATTCAATTTGTAATCGTTGATGCGTAAAATTTCGCCGTAAAAAAGTTGAGTTGCTCTCATAATTAGTTCAAGAATCCGAGATGAAAAAGGGGAGACGCATTTATTACCGTCAAGGTTTGGTTCGCGATCAATTCTCAAACTGGCTTCTTCCGGTACAGTTCCATAAAAAACAGTTGCCTTGCTGGTTTGTTTTGTGAAGTTGGGAGTTGATTGGAAAGTAGAAGCTAGCATTTAATGTTCTGTAAGTTGAATTGAAAAGGCTACAAGGTCGGAGGATACGAACGTCGGGAATATACTTCGCAATGCTTTTTTGTTTTCGGAGTTTATTGGTTTCAATCCATTCGCAGTTAGAGTCCTCAAAGAACGTAACAGCGTCTTCGAACAGCAGTGAATATTGATTTGGCAGATTCTAGCGGTTCGTATAAACCTACTTATTATTCATTCGCTCAAAATAAAGTTCAGGTAAAATGATTTTCACGTCCTCTTTGGTTTCTTCTTTTTTCCAGTATACGATGAAATTTACTTTGGCACTTTTCAATTCGTAGTTTTTCGTCTTCATCGTATCAATTTGATTCATGAATTGCTTTGAAAATCTCAAAACCGATTTTCCATTGCTGTCTAAGCATTCATCTCCATTTAACGTCAGCACGTCCCCGCTTATAAGTTTCGAAATTAGAGCTTGTCTATGGATGAAATAATCCAACCAAACATCTTTAAGCGACAAGTGAATGACCAATTCATTTGGTGGTAGGTGGTTTTCTCTGTTTTCACTTCGCACTACGTTTTGAGTTGTGAAGTTATCAAAAATAGAAGTATTTTGATGAATTACTAAATTTCGTTTGGCTCTCGTTAGAGCTACATAGAGTTGTCGTTTGGCAGCATCTGTAGCGAGATTGTAGTTTTCGAGCATCAGAAAAACAGTATCAAATTCTCTTCCTTTTGCTTTATGGATGGTGGAAACAAAAATCGTCTCGCCGCCTTCCTTGAAGAAGTCCTCTAACTTTGATTCACGAATAAAAATTTCTAAATCGGATTTGTATTTCTTTTTTGGGTTTATAAATTCAAAATCTTTGATGATATTTGCTACAATCTCAAATTTGGTACTGTGGCGAAACTTGTTCACCAACTCTCGTTTTGCATTTAACCAAATAAGATCGTCGATGATAATAATAGCCTCCGTCAAATGCAGTAGACTTAAAAAGTATTGAACTTCATACAGATTATAAAGGTTGAAGGCGTCATTGGACTGAATTAATTTTGCTTGTATATTGTTTTTTAAAAGCAGCCCTGTAATTTGTAGCGCTTCTTCATTTGTCTTGGTAAGCACACAAGTGGTTCCCGAGAGTCCGGTGGATAAAATATCGGCGACCAATGGATTAATGAGATTTCCACTTTGATAATGCACAATCTTTATGTTTCCATCGTAACTTTGCATGGCAATGATTGGCGTTTGTTTCAGACGGCTTGAAATGTTTTTTACAAACTGATTAGAAAGATCGACGAGATTAATGCTGCTTCTGTAATTTTCTACTAATTCGTGTTTGACCGCATTGTTGTCTTGGATGAATTGCTCTAGATATTTTGAACTCGCTCCTCTGAATTCGTAAATATTCTGATCGTCGTCACCAACTGCAATTACCCTCATTTCTTCGTTTTGCTCCATTAAAGTGCGGATCAACTCGAATTCATCGCTGTCCATATCCTGTGCTTCATCAATCACCAAAACGGTTTTTGTTATCCGGCTCGTTTCGACTTCATTGTTTTTTATTTTTTGAATGGTCTTTTTGATAATTTCGCTAGATTTCTCTAAGCTGCCCACTCTGCCTAGCAAGTCAAAACAGTAGGAGTGGAAGGTTTTTATGTCAATAAAGTAGGCGGCGTTTCCGATGAGGGCAAGCAAACGCTTTTTAAATTCTGTGGCAGCTGCTCTTGAAAAAGTAATCATCAACAATTGTTCATGTTTTACATCTTCCATTAAAAGCAAGGATGCCAGTTTGTGTACCAAAACTCTGGTTTTTCCGCTTCCTGGACCAGCAGCAACAACAATGTGTTTTGTTTCGTTGTCGTTTATAATTTTTAATTGCGTAGGCGAAAGTGTTCCAAAAAGTTGTTTAAATTTAGTAGGTGTAATATTTCGCTTAATATCATCTTGTCGGCTTCCTTTGAAATATTTATTGAGAAACGAAGTATAGTTTAAATTAAAATAATCTTCTACAAATTGCAAAGCATTCTTGTAATCATCAATCATTTTCTTGGCATATTCACCCACAATGTGAATTTGCTGGACTTTGTTTTCGTAGAATTGATGTAGCTTTTGATAATCGTCTTTTGTATATTGTTTTTTATTATTTTGTTCTGTTCGTTCGATGGTCAAACGATTGTATACCACCAGAAATCCCCCTTCTATTTTTATGGACTCGATTCTTGATAAATAAAACAGTGTATCTTCAATATCGTCCAATACGATGTCTAATTTAAACATACTTACACTTGCTTCATATGCCTCTTTGAGCTCGTGAACAGAAAATTCAACTAATACTTCTTCTTTTGTAGCATCGTCTTTTTCAGCAATGATATTACTTTTTTCATAAAGAAACGCAATAATAAAGTGGGCTAGAACATGTCTTTTCTCTAGTTTCTCTTTCAAAGATACTATGGGGTGCAAAGAAAGTACAGCAACATGGCTTTTGGAATCTATATTTTTGCGTTTAATCCAATTTTTAATAGACCAAAAATTTAAAATGGTTTTGATTTTGTTAATGCTAACGTCTAATAAACCAATGGTATACGCTTCTTCATTGAGTTCTTTTAGAGAAAGTACTTTTTCTTGTTCTTCGATAAAAGGAAGCAAAAAATTTTCGATTTTGCTGAAAGTTTCAACGGTATAAAGCGAACGATTTTTGTTTTCTCCTTTTTTGATATAGGCGGTCAAATCTTTTGCGTCGGCTAAAATTTTTTCTTCACGCAGCAAACGGATGATATTAATCACTTCTTCTTTTACAATCCCCAAATGGTCGCTGATGTAATCAATTCTCGATTCTGCTACTTCGTCATTGGACGCTTTTCTGCTTTTACTTGAAAAAAGTTTTTTGATGATTCGTACCCCTTTTTCTTTTTGTTGTTCTTCAAATCGTTCCGAAGCGTTAATTTTATCGATGGCTTCCTGTGCGTTTTTTGAGAGAATGCTGTCGGCAAAAATCCTTGGCATGTTTTGACCTCGTTTCAAATAGCCCGCATCTTCTAACGCGGCAATAGCTGTTGTTACCCGTGTTTCAATCTCTACAACATTATCATCCCATCCTGCTTTTCTTGCAATCTCTAAAGCGGAGTTTGAAACCGTTGATCGGAATCTTGTGATATCTTTTATTGCTTTCCAAATCTGCTGGATTTCTTTGATGGACAGTTTGGTTTGGTTTAAAAGAATAAAATGTTTGCTCAAATCTTCTTCGTTAAACAACACAAAACAATCCGCGGTACTGTTTTCATCTCGTCCGGCTCTGCCAGCTTCCTGAACATAGTTTTCAAGTGAATCTGAAATTTCATAGTGGATAACCATTCCGATATCTTTTTTATCAACACCCATCCCAAATGCAGATGTCGCCACCATGATTTGTGTGGCACCGGTAATGAAATCGTCCTGATTTTCAGATTTTTCTTGCTTATCCATTTTTCCGTGATAGGCTTTTGCACTAAAGCCATCTGTGGACAATCGTTTTGCCAGTAAGAATGCTTTTTTTGTTCTTGATACATAAATGATTGTCGGACAATTTTTTTCTTCAATTAAATCACGAACGCTTTGATATTTATCTTCTTCATCGCCTTTTTCAAATACTTTGTAGTGCAGGTTTGATCGTGATGCTTTAGAAGTATAGAGCTCAAGGTCTAAAGAAAGTTTCTCTTTGAAATAGGCGCTTATATCTTCAATTACTTTTTGTTTGGCGGTAGCCGTAAAACACGAAACAGGAATGCCGTCTTCCAAATTTTTCTTTTCTTGGATGGACTTGATGAAATCCCCAATGTACAAATAATCGACTCTAAAATCTTGTCCCCAGGATGAAAAACAGTGTGCCTCATCTATAACAAATCGGGCAATTTTTCTTCCTAAAATCAAACGCTCAATGGTTTTTGAACGCAGTGACTCAGGCGATATATACAGTATTGAAGCCGAACCGTCTTCTACTCTTTCTAAAGATTTGGATCTTTCAATGGGGTCTAGTAAACCGTTGATTGTTACGGCATCTGTACTACCGATTTTTTCGAGATTATCAACTTGGTCTTTCATTAGGGATTGCAGTGGTGAAATCACAACGGTTAATCCTTTTGAAGTGGCTCCACACATCAATGCCGGAACTTGAAATGTAATTGATTTTCCGCCACCAGTAGGAAATACAGCTAATATCGATTTGTTGTCAATCGCTGCTTTTACAGCCTTTTCTTGCAAGGGCTCCCCTCCGTAACTTCTATATGAGTCATAACCAAAGAATTTTTTTAATCCCTTGTGGGGGTCTAAAGCATCGTTGCAATATACACAACCTGTTACACAAGGTTTATTGCGCAAACGGAACATTATTTGTTCTACTTCGGGATAATTCTTTAAAACCCAGCGAGGCGTTATCGAGTGTACTTTTTTGTAATGAATGAAGGAATGGATGATGGACAAACAGTAAGCAAGTTCAATTGGATGTTTTACAATTATATTTGTCAAATCTACTTGTTCGCAAATTTCGTCCTGGAATTTGATTCGAATGAGGTGCTCAATGGACGTACTTGTGCATAAATAGTCTATAAAACAGAAAAACGATTGAAATTCTTTTACATCTTTCAACAATAAATAAAAAATTTGTTGCAGCGTACTATCGGCTCGTTTGAAAGCAGTAATTTCATCATAAAACAAATCCCTTGCTTTAATGGAGTCGTTCAGTGGATTGTTACTTTCCTCTGATTGCAACTTATCATCTTTTAAAAGAGCGTGATAAGGATTTGTTGGAAAAAGCAACGGAGAAAGAAACAAAGTGTCAATAATCTTGACGTCTTTGAGTCCTGCTTCATGCAACGCTTTGTCAATGTATTTTATATCGTGATTGAAAATATTATGTCCGCAAATGAATTTTGTTCCGTTGAGAAAATGCATAAACTCAGACACCGAATTTTTGTGAAACCAACTGCTGTTATCTTTAACACTTCCTATGTCAAGAATGGTTCCCCTCTGAGGTTCGATTTCGGTGTCTATGAATGCTATTGAGTAGTAGTTCTCCAATCAGTAGTAATTATTGTTGTATAGTTATTATTAGTTAGTGACCTTTTTAATTAACCGCTACTTTTTATATCTGCAAAAAATTAGTAGTAATTTAATACAATGATAAAAAAAAAAGCAATACGCAGCTAATTTCTACACGTAAACAGTGACTATTTCCAAAAATCAATTCACAACCTTTAATCCAACAGCATAATATTCCATATCCAGTCCCAAATAAAAGTAAAAGGCTACTATTGTATGAATTGTTACTATTTCTATATCACCTCTGTAGTATTGGTTGTATTTAATTTTTATTTTGTTTGTACAATGTTCGGTTGGAGTGGTTACTCTTTTTGAGTTGAAGATGTTCTTTCTGATTCCTGGGAATGCTGCTTTAGGAGGGTTCCGAAGTTTCGGGATACTCCCTCGATTTTTCATAGGCAAACAGCGTACAGCTTCGCGATAGCAATCGGGACAGGTACAACTCCTAAAAAAAGGTATAAAAACAATCGCTTTTCAATGAAAAAAAAGCGATTGTTGTACATTAAAAAGGGGTTTATATTTTAAAAATACCTCCAATTTGCAAGATTTTCTGCAGAAACATAAAGTCTTGCGAAGCCTTGTCGGTGGGACTGTTTGTGGTTCGGATATCGGGCATGTTGATATAACCTCCTTTTAATTCGCCTTGGATATAAAAATGTTTGAAAAAAGTGATGTTTAAACCTGCTTTTGCCGAAATTCCATATCCTGACAAATGAAAATCGTCGTGCCGATCACGTCCCAAAAGCTTTGTATTGGTTTTGGGATATAAAATTCCAGCTCCCAGACCTTCTGTAATATTGACTTGAATTATGTCTGTATTTGGAAGGTATAAAAATTTAGAAATATCATCAAAACGGGAAACTTCGGTATGTAAGTAATTGAGTCCGTCGGTATGTTCGAACATCAAAAATTCTTCGGTAAGCAACACTTGATTGTTGGGTAATAATTCGCCATAGCTTCCTGCATTCGGGTAGGTTCCTGATAGGTTGACTGCCTCATTTTGATTCATTACGTATTTCATGTGATCGACTCCCAAGGTGATGCTATAATGATCGGAAATGAAGTAACCCAAACGCATAGTGGTTTGCGGAATGGTCATTCGGGCAGGATTGATGTAGTCGATGTGCCAGCCTTTGGGTTTGTCACGGGCGGTTACGTCGTAAATTGTAAAATCGTAGCCATCTCCTTTAAATCGAATGTCGGATTTGGAATAACTATCAGAATTGCCGCCCCACGAAAAGAAAAACTTTCCTTTATTGTGTGCGGTATATTTTTCGGGATTTACAGCTGTATTTTGCGCTAAAACGAGGGATGAAACAGCACAAAAAAAAAGCTGCTAAAAGCTGTTTTTAAAATCAAAATGAATTGGCTTGGGGTTAAAAATTACGAACTGTTTGTCGGATGGCAACTAACTTTTTCATTAAATCTTCAAAGTAATCCAAGTGGAGCATGTTGGCTCCGTCGCTTTTGGCATTGGCAGGATCAAAGTGGGTTTCAATAAAAATGCCGTCTACGCCAACTGCAATTCCTGCTTTGGCAATGGTTTCGATCATGTCCGGTCTTCCGCCTGTAACACCTACCGTTTGATTGGGTTGTTGCAACGAATGGGTCACGTCCAAAACAGTTGTAGCATATTGCTGCATGGTAGGAATGCCTCGGTAATCAACAATCATGTCTTGATAGCCAAACATCGTTCCACGGTCGGTAACCATCACGTTTTGGTTGTTGCAATCCAATACTTTTTGTACGGCATGTTTCATGCTTTCGGGACTCATAAATTGTCCTTTTTTTAAGTTGACTACTTTTCCTGTATGGGCTGCAGCCACCACTAAGTCGGTTTGTCGCACTAAAAATGCGGGTATTTGTAATACGTCTACATATTCGGCAGCCATTGCGGCATCTTCATTGGTGTGAATGTCGGTAACGGTGGGTACATCGAATGTTTCAGAAACTTTGCGTAGAATACGTAGGGCTTTTTCGTCGCCAATGCCCGAAAAACTGTCAATTCGAGAACGATTTGCTTTTTTGAACGAACCTTTAAAAACAAACGGAATTTGTAATGTGTTGGTAATTCCCACTAATTTTTCTGCAATTCGCAGTGCCATATCTTCGCTTTCAATAGCACAAGGCCCGGCCAAAAGAAAAAAGTTGTCGCTTTCTAAGTGTTTTATTTTTGGAATATGTTGTAAGTTCATAGGGAAAAATTTAATGGTGCAAAGATAGTTAAGATTTGGTAAACAAATTCTGAAGTTTGACTTAATATTTTATGAATCAGAAGTGTGCTTTTCTAACTGCTTTTTTTGTATTTTTACGATAGGATAATAGCTTTTTGCTTTAAATTTTTTCTAATGTGTGCTCAATGCTATTCAGTAATGAATATGAAGTAGGCAATAAATGGGATTGATTTACCTCTTCAAGTAGCGCTCTCAAGTCCTCCTTGGTTGAAAGGTGGGTGTGTCCGTTTATGTTAATGACATTAGAGGTCTGGGTTTAAATTTTAATACGTTATGAAATCGCTATTAACCACATGTTCGCGCAAGCAATTGAAAATGCTTCGCCAGTTCGCAAGCTCGGGTCATCGAACACCGATGAAATCTATACTATTGTGAGATAAACACCAATAAATAAAAACGATACCCTATATAACCGCTAAAAAATCACTTTTACACATATGAATAAAATACTACTAGTGCTACTTTTTATAGCCTTTTCAAACTTGGCAACAAGTCAAACAATGCAAATTAATAATGTAACTGTTGCAACCAATGATAATGCGATTGATGTCACCATTCAAACTACCAGTCTTAACGGTGCGGGTTTCTTAAGTAATTCTTATACCGTTACAGGGAATGTGATTGATATTGAATTGTGTTATTGGTTTAACGTTTTGGCTCCCGTGTTAACATTTACCGATGTTATTTCCATTCCGCTTGAAACGCCAGGAACTTATACCCTTAATGTAAGTTTAGTGCTATCGTCATCAATGGAAGTTTGTAATAATTTTGCCAATGCCGATACCTTTTTTCTTCAATACAATCATTTATCTTCGGAAAATTATGCTCGGAATCAGCTCAACATTTATCCCAATCCATCCTCGGGTATTATTCATTTTAATGGGCTTGACGCCAATATAAATCGGGTAGAGGTGTTCGATATTTTAGGTAAAAACATTAAAAATGAAGTGTCATTTTCTCAAACATTAGATTTGAGCGATTTGCCAAACGGCATGTATTTGGTTGTATTCGATACTGATAAAGGCATGATAAACAAGAAAATTGTGATACAGAAATAATTAAAACAACACTCAAAACGTTGTTATGGAATGCAAAAAAAGGATGAATCAAAAAGCCCTTTATTAATACCGACCTTAAATCAAAAATTATGAAAAAAACACTACTTCTTTTCTTTTTATCGCTTTTCAATTTTCAGGCTCACAGTCAGTTTATGCAAATTCTAAGCACGCAAACCACCACAGTTGCCAATGGTATTAATATAAATTTACAAACAGGTACGGGTCATGGAGCGGGATTACTCAGTAATTCATACACCATCACTGGCAACGTTATTGAGCTAGATGTTTGTTATTGGTTTGACAACACACTACCCATTTTGTATTTTACACACAATTTTTTTATTCCGCTTTCCACTCCTGGGGACTACACTATTAACATCCATATTTTGATGTCGCAATCTACACAAGTATGTGATAATTTTGCCAATCCTGCAAACATAAGTGTGCCGTACAGCTTTTTATCCAGGTCTCAAAACGAGTTGGCTGAAATTAAAATATATCCTAATCCCACATCAGGAACTGTTTTTTTTACGGGACTCGATGTTGCAGCAAGTCAACTTGAAGTATTCGATATTTCAGGAAAAGTGGTATTTGCTCCATCTCAATTTGATGGTTCGAAGGTGGATTTAACCCACCTGCAGGACGGTATTTATTTTATTAAAATCCACACAGAGTCGGGTACTGTAAATAGAAAAATAATGCTCCGAAAATAATTAAAATGTTTTCAGTCCAAAACCTTTCGGTACCATCAGCATACTTTTCTCATAGCTGTTGAGGTACAGCGTTATGGGCGTTTTTTGGCCAACCCATTTTACTTCGTAAACATCAAGTAGTGCCGCTCCTGAAACCGAATTTTTACTCGGAAACGGACAGCAAACGCCTGTTTTTTTGTAAAAAATCTTTTCGCCCTTAGGGCCGGTTAACGCATTGAAAAACCGTTGGGGGTTGATCGAATCATTTACTGTGGTTTGATAAAAAACATTGATGGGATAATCCTGGTCGTACCCATATTTTTCGTCGGTTGCAAATTCTGTGATGATAAAAGCATTTTGCTTGTTCACAACCAAATTGGGAGCTGTATCATCCACATTTTTTAACGTGGACTTGGTGCTTATACATGCAAAAAACAGGAAACTAAGGCCTATCAAAATAAGTAAACGCGTTTTCATAAAATTACTTTTTAACTTTGGTTTGCAAAAATAAAGCCACAATTGCAGCGAGTACAACACCAAAAGACAGTGCGCCAAAAATACTTTGGATGATGTAACTGGATAGGTTGAAATAATTGGTAGCGGTTTCTCTTGAATTGCCTTTAGAAACCGAATATTCAATCATGTTTGGAAAAAATTCGGGTGCAATAGCTTTGTGAAAAATGATTTGGCAAATGGGAGTCAGTAGGGCGATAACAACCGTTAAAAAAATTCCCGCCGTACAACCTTGTTTCCAGGTCATTTGGTCTTTGAAAAAATCTTTTTTCTTTTCTTTGATAGCGACGTAATACACAAAAAGTGTTACAAATGTAAAAAGTAAAGAATACAGCGCGTGGTCGCTAATTTTAGCTTCATAATAGCCGCTACTTTTTTCGATATACAGCCAAAAAATCCATAAGAATGCATAGCGAATGCCCCATTTAATTTCAATTGCAAATTTATTCATCCCTTAAATTGTTTTTAGTTCAGCAAAATTAAACCAATATTTTTATCCGAATGCTTTTGCACCTAAAAATGATTAATATTCTTACTTTTGCTAGAAATTTTTTTACATGGAACAACTTAATGCTACGTGGCCTTGGTACATTTCAGGATTTATTATCGGAATGATCATGATTTGCCTTAATTATTTTGGAAAAGTTTTCGGAATGTCTTCCAATCTCCGAACGCTTTGTACTCTTGCAGGAGCTGGAAAGCACACCGATTTTTTCAAATTCGATTGGAAGTCGCAAATTTGGAATTTGATGGTCGTTTTAGGAGCGATGTTAGGCGGTTTTGTAGCGGTTCATTACCTGCACGATGCCTCTAATGTAAGTCTGAATCCCGATACGGTCGCACAATTGGCCACGCTACAAATCCAAGCACCTGATGGCAAATTAGCTCCCGACGCTCTTTTTGGAAATCACGTTTTTCAATCGCCCAAGCTGATTTTTATTTTGCTCATTGGTGGCATTTTCATTGGATTTGGTTCGCGGTATGCCGGTGGATGTACTTCTGGGCATGCAATTGCGGGTTTGAGTAATTTGCAAATTCCTTCGCTCAAGGCGGTAATTGGTTTTTTTGTAGGAGGTTTAATAATGGCTCATTTTATTTTGCCGTTGATTTTTTAGATTGGTAATGCAACGTGTTGGTCAAATGAATGGTATTTTCAATTCGTAAGATCACATTTTACTTCAATAAATTTTTTTTTAGGCAAATTTTTTGCCAACCATAAATACAACAAAATGAACTATTTAAAATATATAATTGTCGGCTTTATTTTTGGAATTGTTTTAACAAAATCCGAAGCCGTTTCATGGTACCGCATTTACGAAATGTTTCACTTTCAGTCGTTTCACATGTACGGAATCATTGGCGTTGCCGTATTTACAGGAGTTGTGGGTTTGCAACTCATCAAGCGATTTAAGTTAAAAGATATTCAAGGAAACCCGATTGTCATTGCTGATAAAGAAGCCGGATCTGTTCGATACTGGGTGGGGGGTATTTTCTTTGGATTGGGTTGGGCATTGGTTGGGGCTTGTCCAGGGCCCATTTTTATTCTTTTGGGAGCGGGCATTTTACCAGTAGTTTTTATTTTAATTGGAGCGCTTTTGGGGACTTATTTGTACGGACTTCTAAAAGACAAACTTCCTCACTAATTTTTTACGTAAACGAATTGTTTTGGTAGGTGGCGATGGAATCTAATAACATTATTCAATTAAATTGCAATATAAAGCTAAGTTATTTCGTTTACCTTGCAACTCAAATTATAAACCTAAAATTAAACAAATGAAAAAGATCAAAGCATTAATGTTTGCCTTCGTTTTGGCTGGAATGACTGTAGTTTCGTGTAGTGACGACGATAATGCCGGTCCAGCAGCAACAATTGATGGTAAGTGGAATCAAACAAAAACGGTTGTTTCATTAAACGGACAATCAGTGACTCAAAACTACAACGAAAACGTAGCGGGTTGCGATAAAAACTATATTGAATTTGCTGCAGCAAGCGTTTTTAATGAAGCCGTGTATTTCAAAGCTGCAGGAAGTGGAGATTGCCAGATTGATATGGCCGATGCTGGAACTTGGTCCAAATCGGATGCTACACTTGTTATAAACAACAGCGGATTTCTTGCAGGAACGTACACCATTACGCGACTAACGGCTTCTAATTTAGAAATTGCAACGACCGACAATGTTGGAGGTATTACCACAACAAGTACAGTTTTCTTCACCAAAGCCAATTAATTGCTGAAAAAAAATTTAACCAAAAAAAAACCTTGACTTTTTAACGGTCAAGGTTTTTTTTTAAATCAATTCGGCGCTCAGTCCTGCTTCTAGAAGTAACGAACATTGCGGTTTGAGTTCTTCAAAAGATCCTGTTTTTACCGTACATTTTCCTTTGTAATGTACCAAAATCGCACATTGTTCGGCTTGAATAGCAGAATGTTCGCACACTTGAATTAAGGTTTCAATTACGTGATCAAATGTGTTGACGTCATCGTTATACAATACGATTTGGTTGTTTTGATCAATCGCTTCCGCAACGGAAACTTCCTCTAGTATTTGTTCTCTTGTACTCATAATCTTTGTTATAGTTTGTAAGTTGTACGTTTTATTCGAGTACTGACGTACGCCTTTTAATTATTTTTTTATCACCGCTAATTTACGTATTTCAGAGAAATCCAATTGTTTCTTTCTAATTTTTTAACAAAAAGCAGTCCTTTTTCAGTACTCGACTCGTTAATGGCATCGAAATCTTCGTTGTAAAAACCACTTAAAAATAGTGTTCCATTAGGGTTTAAACAATCCACATACTGCTGCATGTCGTTTAACAAGATGTTTCTGTTGATGTTGGCTATAATTACGTCGTACTTTTTGCCTACTAACAACGCTGCATCTCCTTCATAAACCGCAATGTGTTTGCAATTGTTTCGTTCGGCATTTTCAATCGAGTTGAGGTAACACCAGTTGTCAATATCAATGGCATCAATGGGTTCGGCACCTTTCATTTCGGCCAAAATTGCTAAAATCGCTGTTCCGCAACCCATATCCAGCGTTTTCAAACCCCGAACATCAGTTTCCAACAAATGCTGAATCATCATGTGCGTGGTTTCGTGATGGCCTGTTCCAAAACTCATTTTTGGTTCAATCACAATATCATATGCTGCTTTTGTTTTGGGATGAAAAGGAGCTCGAACATGGCAAATGTGATCTACATCAATGGGTTCAAAGTTTTTTTCCCACTCTTCATTCCAATTCACTTGAGCAATTTCTTCAACCGTGTAGGAAATCGTAAATTCGGGGGAATCTAAAATTTCGATATCCGCTAAAATGGTTTCCGTCCACAACTCTTTTTGTACATAAGCCACAATACCAAAGTCGCTATCCACGAAACTTTCGAAGGCTTTTTCGCCCAATTCGGCAATTAAAATTTCAGAACCCAATTCTTTAGGTTCGATTGTAAAATGATACGCTAAATAGATGTTTGACATGACTCTTTTTTTTTTGCAAATGTACTACTAACGAAACAGATGATTGAAATAATTATTGGTAAGTTTGCACAAAATTTACACTTTACAAACATGAAAAGAGTTCTGCTATCGTTTTTACTGCTTCTCGTTTGGAATAATTATGCTCAAGTAAGTATTCAGCAATCCAAGGATGACAACGATTTAAAATTATCGTCGTTGCCCTATTACAGTTTTGGTAAAGGTTTGGGATTGACCTCTCCAGACAGTTTGTTCCAGTTAAATATTCGTTTTCGGATGCAAAGCCGTGTTACCTATTTTGATAGCGAAGAGCAAAGTCCCGCCTACGATGGTCAAATAAGACGTTTACGCTTGCGATTTGACGGTTATGTAGGAAACCCAAAATTTTTATATGTGATTCAATTATCTTTTGCACCAGGCGATGTGGGAGAGTACCAAGAAGGCGAAAATGTGAACATCATTCGGGACGCCGTTATTTTTTACCGTCCCAATAAAAACTGGAACATTAGTTTTGGACAAACCAAATTACCAGGAAACCGGCAGCGCGTTAACTCGTCGGGTGCTTTACAACTCACCGACCGAAGTATCAACAATGCGCGATTTACCATTGACAGGGATTTTGGATTCCAAGTACACAATATAAACGAATACCAAAATCGGTTTTCGTACAACTTGAAAGCAGCACTTTCAACAGGCGAAGGTAGGAACATCACCGGAAGAGCGGACGATGGCGTGGCTTTGACCGGTAAAGTAGAGCTTTTTCCGTTTGGTGCTTTTACCAAGGACGGAACTAATTTTGAAGGAGACATTGTTCGGGAAAAAAAAGCCAAGTTTATGTTTTCGGGTGCTTTTCAGCAAAATAATAATTCGCAACGCACACAAGGCCAGTTAGGGGCGTACTTGTTTGATACGAAAACCACGCAATCCGTATTGCTTGATGCGATGCTCAAATACCAAGGCTTCTCGTTGATGTCAAGTTATATGTCGCGTTCGGTTTCGGATGATGCATTAAGTTTCAATCCTTTGGATGCTACTGAATTTAATTATGTGTATGTGGGAAATGGCTTTGACTATCAATTGAGTTATATGTTTAAAAACAATTATGAACTTATTGGAAGGTACTCGTTGCAGCATGTTTCAGCCGAAATACATCCATTTACACCGCATTTAAAACAATACAGTTTGGGATTGACCAAATACATATGGGAACACACCTTTAAATTGCAAACGGAGGTAACGTACAACACTTCTTATGATTTCAATCAATCCACCCGTAACGATTGGTATTTCCGATTTCAAGTAGAAATTGGCATTTGATGCTTTGATGGGTCTGTTTTTTAGAGAATCAGCAAATATTTACACAAAGAACATCTAATTTGTTAAAAGTGTCAAAAAATTTACCAATTTCTTTGCAGTATTGTTTTTTTAAAATTATTTTTACGCCTGTTAATTAAACCTTATATTTTTATTATGAAAAAAATCTTTTTATTTCTAGCAATCGCAAGTACAACTATGTTTGTTTCTTGTTCGGATGACGATTCAGCAGCAGCAGCAGCAACTTCTATTACTTTAACTGCAAGTTCTACAACTGTTACATTAGGTCAATCGGTTAACTTGACAGTTGCTGATAATTTAGGAGCAGATGTAACTGCTACTTCTACATTTTTTAATGGAACTGCTTCTATTACAGCAGCTTTTACTCCAACTGCACCTGGAACTTATACTCTAACAGCTAAAAACGGAACATTAACAAGTGCTGCTGTTGTGGTAACAGTTAACGTTGCTCAAAATACTATTTTTGCAAATGGTACTTCGTATGTTACCAATAAATCGATTATGACTTACTTAGGTTCGACTATGCAGGGAAACAATATATTTATTGCAAATACTTACAATGAAGTTGGAGATCCAGCTACATATCCAAATGACGTTTATGTATTATTTACAGCACGTCAAACACCAGGTACTACATCACTAACGTTACCAACGCTTCGTGCATACGCCTTTGGTGCAATAACTGCAGAAAACGTTACAGTAGATGCTCAAGTTTTTGTTAATTCGGTTGAAATTTTAGCACCAGAAGTGACTACTGATACTACTTGGACTTTAACTGCTATTAGTGCAACTGATACAGCGCAATCTTGGGCTTATAATTATGGCATTAAATTAGCAAATGGTTCTTATGTTTATGGAAGCTATAGTGGAGATTTTGTTTTTGAAAGTGATGCTGAAAAAGGTTCAAAAAGCGCTGATATGAAAGTTGTTACTGTTACTCCAGCTGAATTACAAGCAAATTTGAGAGCAGTATTGGCAAAAAACAAAAGATAATCTGTATCAAAAAAAATTCAAAACCCGATTGTGCAAGCAATCGGGTTTTTTTTGTGCAAATGAGTTTAGGTAAAGGAGTTATTATAACGTTATTTTTATAAATTTCAAACCTTTGCAAACACACAGTAAGGGTGAACAGTGTTCTACGTTTCTGTGTTTTAGATACAGTTAGGATGGTTTTAAACCTTACAAACCATACGTTGCGAAGGATTTTAATCCCTTCAGAATATTGTAGTTAAAAAAAGGTAATGTGGTCAAAAATAGTTGGTAATTTTTCAATTTAAATTAATTATATTACCACATCAAACTGAAGAGGACATTGGCTCTGCTGAGGAGCAACCAATCAGCAATAAGTTTGACACAT
>NZ_JBIPPD010000197.1:0-6087 GCF_044368625.1 Flavobacterium sp.
TCTACTACTATTCTCTGTAGATAAAATAAGGCATACTACTTCCATTTTAAACATTAAAACAAATTCCTTACCTTTGCACGATATGACACTTATTTCATTAGACAACAGCAGCAATCAAGAAATTGTAAAAAATGTTTTTACAAAATATCTTGAAAATAAAGGACACCGTAAAACGCCCGAGCGTTACGCGATTTTACAAGAAATATACGATAGCGAAGAACATTTTGATATAGAAAATTTATACATCAAAATGAAAAATAAAAACTATCGTGTAAGTCGCGCTACTTTGTACAACACCATTGAGCTACTTTTAGATTGTGCTTTGGTACGGAAACACCAGTTTGGTCAAAATCAAGCGCATTACGAAAAATCGTATTTTGATAAACAGCACGATCATATCATTATGACTGATACCGGTGAGGTAATTGAGTTTTGCGATCCAAGAATTCAAACCATAAAAAAAACGATTGAAGAGATTTTTAACATCAAAGTCATTAATCACTCGCTCTACTTTTATGCAGAAAAAAATCAACCTGCAATTGTTTTACCAAACGAATAATTGCATCACTTCAACTTTAAAAACAAACAACTAACACATATACAATGACCGTAGATTTACTATTAGGATTGCAGTGGGGCGACGAAGGCAAAGGAAAAATTGTCGATGTTCTTACTTCAAAATACGACATTATTGCACGATTTCAAGGAGGTCCTAACGCTGGACACACCCTTGAATTTGACGGAATCAAACACGTTTTAAGAACGATTCCATCAGGAATATTTCACGAAAAATCAATTAATGTAATTGGCAATGGTGTTGTAATCGATCCAGTTGTTTTTCAAAAGGAAATTGAAGGTTTAGCCAAATTCAATATAGACATAGTAAATAAATTAATAATCTCTCGAAAAGCACATTTAATTTTACCCACCCACCGCCTACTTGACGCCGCTTCAGAAGCGTCAAAAGGGAAAGCCAAAATTGGTTCTACTTTAAAAGGAATTGGACCTACTTATATGGACAAAACCGGTAGAAACGGAATCCGTGTGGGCGATATTGAACTCGAAGATTTTAAAGATCGTTACCGTGCATTGGCCGACAAGCACGAAGCAATGATTAAATTTTACGACGTCAATATTCAGTACAATCTGGCCGAACTAGAAAAAGAGTTTTTTGAAGCAATTGAAGATTTAAAGAAACTAACTTTTATTGACAGCGAAGAATATTTGTACCAAGCCCAAAAAGCAGGAAAATCTATTTTAGCAGAAGGCGCTCAAGGTTCTTTACTGGATGTTGATTTTGGTACGTATCCATTTGTAACATCATCAAATACCACTGCAGCAGGAGCTTGTACAGGTTTAGGAATTGCTCCAAACCAAATTGGCGAAGTATATGGAATTTTCAAAGCATACACTACTCGTGTAGGAAGTGGCCCCTTCCCTACGGAACTTTTTGATGAAGTTGGCGCCACAATGGCTCGTGTAGGAAACGAATTTGGCTCTGTTACAGGAAGACAAAGACGTTGCGGTTGGTTGGATTTAGTAGCTTTGAAATACGCAGTTCAAGTCAATGGTGTTACGCAATTGATGATGATGAAAGGCGACGTTCTTTCTGGTTTTGATACTTTAAACGTGGCTACAGCTTACAATTACAAAGGAGCCGAAATTGCACACTTACCTTATAATATTGAAGCAGAAAATGTAACTCCAATCTATAAATCATTCAAAGGTTGGAAAGCTGATTTGACAGGAATGGCCACCTACGATGAACTTCCATCAGAATTAAAAGCATACATCCAATTTATTGAAGATGAATTGGAAATTCCGATTAAAATTGTTTCGGTGGGTCCGGATCGAAAACAAACCATACTGAAATAAAATTCCATTCATAAAGCAAAAAATGCGATTTCTCAACTTAGAAATCGCATTTTTTTTTGCTTAAAAACTAAAATTCTATTTGTTTCCCTTTTCAAAATCCGCAATAAATTGAGCCAAACCGCTATCAGTCAAAGGATGTTTTACCAATCCTAAAATAGCTGAAAGTGGCCCTGTCATTACATCTGCACCAATTTTTGCACAATTGATAATGTGCATGGAATGACGGACAGAAGCTGCAAGTATTTGCGTTTCGTATCCATAATTGTCATAAATTTCTCGGATTTCTTGAATCAAATTTAAGCCATCTGTAGAAACATCGTCCAATCTACCGATAAAAGGTGAAACAAACGTCGCACCTGCTTTTGCCGCCAATAATGCTTGTCCCGCTGAGAACACTAAAGTCATATTGGTTTTAATTTCGCGGTCCGAAAAATATTTACAAGCTCTGATTCCTTCTTTAGTCATTGGTAATTTTACCACAATCCGTTCGTGTAATTCTGCCAATTCCTCACCTTCTCTAATCATACCCTCATAATCTACAGCGTTCACTTCGGCACTTACTTCGCCATCTACGAGATTACATATATCAACATAATGCTTTAGTATGCTGTTTTTTCCTGTGATTCCCTCTTTTGCCATCAATGATGGATTGGTGGTAACGCCGTCCAAAATGCCCAATGATTGTGCCTCTTTAATTTGACCTAGATTGGCTGTGTCGATAAAAAACTTCATGTCGCTTTTTTTATTTATTTAAATTTTTTAATGCTTTGCAAAAGTAAGAAATCAATACTGAACTGCATGATTTTTTTTAAAACAAAAAACCGCTTCAATATTTTGAAACGGTTTTTTGTCTACTATTTAAGACAGTTTATTCTTTTACTGCAGAAGTTGATTTAACTGCTAAGGTATAAATAACCAGACCGAATCCAATTTTGTTAATCGCATCGGCGATGTTGTATGCTACATCCACACTTCCTTTCCCAAGAATTGATGTGTACCAACCGTCGGTTCCTAACATGTATCCTAATGGATAAATAGCCCAACCTACCAATACGAACCAACACAAAATTTTGTGTGAGGCTAAAATGGCTCCTCCAGCTGTTTTTGCTAATTTAGAAGCTTCTCCCAACCAAATTTCGTAAACGATCAAGAAATAAGCAAGTCCAGAAATTAATCCCCAAAACGCTGCTTGATCGCTAAAAACGGTTTCGCCTAAATACCCCGTAACCAACATAATGATTGAATAGAAAATCATTTTCCACAACAAACTTTGTTTGGCTCCAGCCACCTTTAGAATTAAATAGAATTCAAGGCACATCAACGGCACAGTCAACACCCAGTCCACGTATCGGAAAAATGTTGGTGATTCTTGAAACGCTTCCCAATAATCCCGCATGTAAAAATAATGCACAGCAGCAATAAAAGTAATTAAACCAGAAACAAGTACAGACGTTCGCCACTTTTTATCAAACTGGTTGAGCGACAAAAAGAAGAACGCCGAAGCTGCCATCATGGCCATACTTCCTACGAAAAAAGTAAACCCTACATAATCATCTGGTAGCAATCTTGCTACATTTGCGGTAATAAACATAAAATTTGACATATAATTAAGATTTATTAATTTGTTTAAGTAAATTTACAAAACTTTGAACGAATTAAAAAACATTTTGTTCACTTTTTTTATAAAAATATTAAACAAAAAATAATTTTCAATGACTGGAATTCAGAAATACGCAATATTGCTAAGCTTTTTGGGGCTTTGGTTGACTTCTTTTTTAACGGCTGGCTACCAAACGGTAGTAGGTTTAGGACTAATTTTTAGTTTTGGAATACTACATGGTGCCAACGATTTGAAATTGATTGACAAAATTGAACAAAATTCCCGCATTCCATTTCTAAAAATTCTTGCAGCCTATCTTATTTTAATTTTGGTTACTGTAATTCTTTTTATGAAAATGCCTGTATTGGCGCTTTTGCTTTTTATAGTCGTCAGTGCCTATCATTTTGGGGAACAAAACTGGCAACAACTACTCAAAAAGATAAGCCGCTTGAAAAGTGGATTTTTTCAGTTCAGTTATGGACTGCTTATTTTAAGTGCGTTGTTTTATTTTAATGAAGTGGAGGTCGAAAAGATAATTTTTAAAATTACGTCGGTACAAATTTATAGTAACTATTTTCAAACTGTACTTTTAATTTCTACCTTAATATATATACTCACTTCGCTACTCATTATAAAATCACAAAATGACCTTACAGAAAAAGTTATTGAACAAAGCTTGTACATTATTTTACTCTGTGTGATTTTCAAAGTAGCCAGTCTTATTTTGGGATTCGCAATCTACTTTATTTTTTGGCACAGTATTCCATCCATTTACGATCAAATTACATTTTTATACGGCTCCTATAATTTTACTAATTTCAAAAAATATTTTAAAGCCGCTTTTTGGTATTGGATCGTATCTTTATTAGGAATAAGTGTATTGTATTATGTGTCCAAAGATCTTATTTTTTTTGATGCATTGTTTTTTTCATTCTTAGCTTCAGTCACTTTTCCTCATTTCATAGTCATTATCGTTATGTACAGCCGAAAGAAAAAAGAAAATCACAGTTTGTAGTGGTTCATTAACATTTTCTCGTACTGCTTGTCCGATAAAATTCGTTTTAATACAATGGAAAATTTTTGCAAAAACGAACCCACTTTGTAATGAATTTTAGGTGAAGGTGTTTCAATAATGGCAAAAATCGCTTCAGCCATTTCGAGTGGATTATTTCCGTGCGAAACGTGTTCGTCCATCAACTCTAAAGTCTTTCCGTACGTTTTTTCATAGTCAGAACCTTTGATTAATGGTGCGTGAAAACGACCGGAAGCTATATTTGTAGCAAAATCACCTGGAGCGACGTTCGTAATGTTGATGCCAAATGATTTTACCTCCATTCGAACTGCCTCAGTGATTAGTTCTAAAGCCCCTTTGGAAGCCGAATAAACGCTACGATACGGCAAACCCATATATCCAGCAATGGATGTAATATTGATTATTAAACCCGATTTTTGTAACCGCATTTGAGGTAAAACGGCTTTCATTACTTCGATTGGTCCAAAAAGGTTGGTTTCAAAATTGTTTTTTATTTCTTGGGTCGGAATTTCTTCTAAAGGCCCTGTAATTCCAACACCCGCATTATTAATCACCACATCTACTCTACCCGATTTTTCAATTATTTCAGCAACGGCCGACTTTATACTTTCTGGATTTCGAACATCCAACTGCAATAGCGGAAATAGCATATCCGTTACTCGATCTGGATTTCGACTGGTTCCATAAACGGTAAAACCTTTTTGGTGCAAAAATGTTCCTACTGCTTTGCCTATTCCTGAAGATCCGCCTGTAATTAAAATAACTTTTGCCATAGATACTAGATTTGATGATAAAACTGAAATGGAAACTTATATATTGTCGCAGCCCAGTCCCGAAGCTTCGGAAAAAATGGAAAACCCGGAATTTCAAATGCCAAATTTTCCAGTCTCAAAAGAGCGACTCCCGAAACTTCGGGACAAGCTGCTTTTAAGGCTAGGAAAAACAGCTTTTGAGATGAGGACTTGCAATGAAGAGCTGGATATAGTTGCACATTCAAATCGCCCAAAAATAAAAAAATCTTCCATTTGGAAGATATAATTATTAAAAAAAAAATGGCAAGCTACCTACATCGCACCGCTCAACCACATACCCTTGCTGCGTTCCCACCCTGGGGGATTCTGCAGGAGCTGGTCGTGTAGGACTTGCCGGTGCAAATATACAATCTTTTTATATTTTTGCAAATGCAAATTGGTATATTCATTAAGTTTGTATATTGTTTAAAATTTAAATCAAATCATGAAAAAACATAAGTTATTCGGCTTCATAATTTTAGCAGGAGTTTTTGCAGCTTGCAACGGCTCAAAAAAAAACGAAACAAATTCATTTAGCTTTAATCAAAGCCAATTAAAGTCGCAATATACCGTAAATGATGTATTGAAACTGCAGATTGACAATACTGAAAACAAAGAAATAGACAGTATTGTTTACTTTGTAAATGATAAAAAAGTAGGAACTAAGAAGGACAACGTTGCTTTGGAATACAATTGGAACAACCAAAAATTAGGTTACATTAGTATTAAAGCAATTGTTTATTTTGATGGAAATTCAGAAGAAACGACTTCTCGAATTGAGATGGTTT